>DASZRO010000019.1 GCA_035550055.1 Mycobacteriales bacterium
CTAGGGAATCACTGATCAATGCCGTCCGTCGCGAGCGGCGATCCGGGCGGCGGCTGGCAAGGCGGAGGAGGAGCGCGGTAGCAGCGCTACCGCCGACGACGACAACGCGGTCCAGCCGTCGATCCGGGCGACGCGCAGTAGGACATGCCTTGATCAGTGATTCCCTAGGGGCGTACCGGCTCGGCGAGGACCGGCAGCACGATCGCCGAGGGCCGCTTCGGGTCGTGGCAGACCTCCTGGTCGGCGGCGACCATCGTCGTGCCCTTGCCGAGCGGGTCGCCGGTGCCGAGGTTGCGCGCGTAGAGCGGGTGCGCGCCGCTGGAGACCTGCACCCGGATCCGGTGTCCCTTCGCGAACGTGTTCGCGGTCGGGAACATCTCGATGTGCAGCTCGAGGCCGCCGTCCGGCGTAGGCGGGTGGTCCGGCCCGACCCGCAGGATGCCGTCGCAGAGGTTGGTGGACTTGCCCTTCGGGTCGACGTCGCAGAGCCGTACGAAGAAGTCCGTGTGCTGAAGGGAGGAGCGCACGTGCAGGTCGGCGGTCACCGGTCCCGCGACGGTGAGGTCGTCGGCCATCGCCTCGCTGGTGTAGCAGAGCACGTCGCTGCGTGACTCGCGCGCCTTGTTGTCCTTCGGACCCGCGCTCATCGCCAGCAGGGACGCCCCGGTGAGCGACGGCGTCGGGTCGGCCGGGTCGTAGCGGTAGCGATCGGGGGCGGAGTCGGCCGGCGGGTCGGTGTGCAGTCCGCCGCCGGTGTGCAGATGCCATCGCTGCCGTGTCGCTGGCGGCGGCCAGTCCGGGAACTCCGCCCACTTGTCGGTGCCCATCACCTGAAGCCGCACCCGCGGTCCCGGCTCGCCGCCGGCCGCTTCGGCGGACTCCCCCGCGACCCAGCGGTCCATCCACCACAGCGCGCTGCGCATCGACAGCCCGGCCTGGCCCATGCTGCCGTGGTGCCACGGGCCGACGGCGAGCACCGCCTCACGGCCGGCGGCGCGCAGCGCGACGTAGTCCTCGATCTGCTGCTTGAGGAAGATGTCGTACCAGCCACCGACGAAGCTGGCCGGCGGCGCCGCCGAGATGTCGGTGTCGAACTTCATCGGCGTCCACCACGGGTCGCCGGGCTCGCAATGGTCGAGCCAGTCCTGGAACGACGCGAACGTCGCGCCGGTGATCGTGGCGTCGGCATCAGCGAGCGGAAGTACCCCGGCCGCCGCCGCGACCCGCTTCTTCTGGCCGGGCGCGCGCAGCAGCGAACGCCACACACCGGCTTCCTGGTGTGACAGGCCGTCGATCCAGGTGAGCGAGGTCTCGAGGGCGAACGACCCACCCGGGTAGAACAGGTCGGCGAACCACGACGAGGTGACCGTCGGGGCCCACGCCTTGACGTAGTCCGGCAGGCCGTCGATCACCGCCCACTGGGTCAGCCCGACGTAGCTGGCGCCGAACAGGCCCGCCTTGCCGCCGAACCACGGCTGCGCTGCCGCCCACTCGATGACCGCGTGACCGTCCGCCCGTTCGTTGACGAACGGCTGGAAGTCGCGCCCGCCCGAGCCGAACGTGCCGCGGCAGCTGACCACGAGCACCTGATAGCCGCGCTCGGCGTACAGCCGCGCCAACAGGCCTTCGACGACCCGTCCGTACGGCGTACGCGTGATCAGCAGCGGCAGCCCGTTCGGCTCGGCGGCCGGGTGGTAGCGGTCAGCGAGCAACGTCACGCCGTCCGTGACCGGGATCGCGATGTCGCGGTCGACGCAGACCTTGGTCGTCCTGGCGGGCGGCAGCTTCGCGAGACGCGCAGCAGCGCGGCTGGTCACAGTCACGCAGGCGACAGTACGCACCTGCAAGCAACGCTCGCCACCCACACCGCCACCGTGGTGGCGGGTCAGGCCGTCCGGTGCGAAGATCGCCGCACTCCTTCACATCAGGCGGGCGGCGGGCATGTTCGACACAGTCATCGCGGGCGGCACCGTTGTCGACGGGACGGGTTCAGCGCCGTACGCCGCCGACATCGCCATCCAGGACGGGCGCATCGTCGAGATCGGTCAGGTCAGCGGCGAGTCGCGCGAGCGGATCGACGCGGGCGGCCTGCTCGTCACCCCCGGCTGGGTCGACGTCCACACCCACTACGACGGCCAGGTGACGTGGGACGAGGCGATCGAGCCGTCCGCCGCCAACGGCGTCACCACATTGGTGATGGGCAACTGCGGCGTCGGGTTCGCCCCCGTCCGACCCGCCGACCACGCCGCGCTGATCGACCTGATGGAAGGCGTCGAGGACATCCCCGGTTCCGCCTTGTCGACCGGCATGCCGTGGGGCGAGTGGGAGAGCTTCGAGGAGTACCTCGACCTGCTGGACGGCCGTCGGTACGCCCTCGACGTCGCCGCCCAGGTGGCGCACGGCGCGGTTCGGTTCTACGTCATGGGTGAGCGCGGCCGGGCCAACGAGGACGCGACCGCTGACGACCTCGAGCAGATGGCCGCGATCGTGCGGAGCGCGCTCGACGCCGGCGCGGTCGGCTTCACGACCTCGCGCACGGTGGGTCACCGGTCGAAGTCCGGTACGCCGGTGCCGGGCACGTTTGCGGCGAAGTCCGAGCTGGTCGCGATGGCGGAGGCGATGCGGGGCGCCGGCCACGGCGTCTTCGAGGCGATCGTCGCCGGCACGATCGGGAAGCTGGACGCCCTCGGCGGTGAGCGCTCGACGATGATGGAAGAGTTGCCGCTGCTGCGCGCCGTCGCCGAGGCGAGCGGTCGCCCGGTCACGTTCACCGTCGCCCAGCTCTTCGACGATCCCGAGGAGTGGCGCCGGGTGATGGACGCCGCGCGCGAGTCGTCGGCGTCCGGCGCGGTGCTGCGCCCGCAGATCCTGCCGCGGTCGGTGACGCTGATGACCAGCCTCGACGCCTACCACCTGTTCATGTTCCGCCCGACCTATCTCGCCATCGCGGACCTGCCGCTGGCCGAGCGAGTGGCCGAGATGCGCCGGCCCGAGGTCCGCGACGCGATCCTCAGTGAGACCGACAAGTTCGAAGACCAACCCAACGGCGCCGCCGCGTTGATGCTGCTGTTCAACAGTGCGCTGCCGGTGACGTTCCCGCTCGCCGAACCGGTCAACTACGAGCCGTCGTTCGACGACTCCGTCCTGATGAAGGCGATGGCGGCGGGCGTCGAGCCGCAGGCGTACATGTACGACCTGCTGCTCGAGGATGAGGGCAAGGCCTTCTACATGGCGCTCGGCTCGAACTTCGCCGGCGGCAACCTCGAGGTCTGCCGCGAGATGCTGCTCGACCCGAACTCGGTCACCGGCCTGTCGGATGCCGGCGCCCACGTGAACCTGATCTCCGACTGCTCGTCCTCGACGTTCCACCTCACCCACTGGGGCCGGGACCGTACGGCGGGCGAGCTGCTGCCGATCGAGGTGCTCGTGCACAAGATGAGCGGTGACACCGCCGCGCTCTACGGCTTCACCGACCGCGGCACCCTGGAGGTCGGCAAACGTGCCGACATCAACGTCATCGACTTCGACCGGCTGCGCATCAAGGCGCCCGAGCTTCGCTACGACCTGCCGGCGGGCGCCAGTCGCATCCTGCAAGGCGCCGAGGGCTACGTCGCGACGCTGGTCAACGGGGTCGTGACCCGCCGCGACGACGTCGACACCGGCGCCCGGCCCGGCCGGCTGGCGAGAGCAAGCGCCGCGACCGCCACCGCGTAGCGGAGGACTGACCGATGACCGAAGCTCCGGCCCTCGGCGAGGCACGCACCCGCAAGCGTCGCCGCCGTACGTTGTCTCAGTCGTTGAAGAAGGCGCGGCGTGAGGTCGCGCCGATCGAGGGCGAGCTTCGCAGCATGGTCGCGGAGGCGAAAGCGCGCGAGCGCGCACAAGACCCGTCGCATCCGCTGGTCGCCGGGCTGAAGCCGTTCGAGCTGGCCGACATGGTGCGGCTGCGCCTGCTCGAGGACAAGGACTACGCCCGCAACCGGCGCTGGATCTGGCGCAACCTCGCGTCGGCGTCGATGGTGCTCACGCTGCTGCTGTCCGCCGCGACTACGATCGCGCTCGGGCTGGCCCATCTCGGTCCGCTCGGGACGCTCGGCTTCGTCTGCTCGGCGCTGGTCACGGTGATGATCGGCATCGAGCCGCTGTTCGACTGGCGGGCGCGGCGGGCCCACGCCGACGAGGCGCTGGCGGCATGGGACAACCTCGAGGAGAACCTGGCGATCTACGTCGCGTCGACGCCCGCCAAGGACCTCGACCAGCAGGTCATCCTCGACTTCGACAAGGATCGCCGCGGCGTCTGGAGCCGGTTCGCCGAGCAGCAGTGACCGCGCGGGCGTCGCGCGTCAGCTCGTCGGGGAGCTCAGCGGGTAGGTCTTGAACAGCTTGCCGGCGCGGTAGATCCGCACGCGGGTGAACACCCGCACGCCGCGTTCGGTCTTGGGCCGGTCGAGGGTGAAGCGGTCGCGGTGGAAGATCCCCTTGCCGGCGGCACAGCTCGGCTGGCAGTTGTCCTGGAACGTGCGGTCGGCGCCCTTCGCGACGTTCCTGCCCCACGACGTGTAGGAGATCCGGGTCAGGATCAGCGTCTGGTCGCAGAAGACGGTGATCGTCTTCGGCTTGTACTGCGCGTGCTGGCAGTCACCGACCACCTTCGTGCGCGCCGGCGCGGCGAACGCCGTACCGGTCAGCGCCGTACCGAACAGGACGGCCGTCATGGCAAGGGCTGGGACTGCGATGCGTCTCACCGCTGAAGTGTCGCGGCTCGTCGATGGCAGCACAAACGACGCCGCGGGTCGGCCTCGGTCGGGCACTGGCTCGGCTCAGCTCAGCTCAGCAGGCCGGTCGAGATCCCAGTGCCGTCGCTGAGCTGGCACGGCGCAGGCAGCTGCGCGTAGGTGAGGTGGGAGTAGGAGTTCGTCGCGCTCCTGCCGCGCGCGTTGCTCACCGTCACGGTGACCTTGCCGCTGCCGGCCGGAGCGGTCGCGAGGAGGTAGTTGCCGGAGAGCACTTTCACGGTTGTGGCGGCCTTGTCGCCGAACCACACCTGCGACTGTGAGGTGAAGCCGCCACCGCTGATCAGCACCTGCCCGCCCTTGAGTGAGAGCTGCTGCGGACCGACCAGATCGACCTCCGGTCGATAGCGGCTCATCAGGTCGCGGTAGGCGCCTTCCAGGCCGGCGCCGCGGATGATCGACACCGGCGCCTGCGACGGGTCGGGTACCTCGCACACGGTCGTCGTACCGGACGGGACGATGTCGGTGTAGGCGAAGCACGGGTACGCCGGGCCGCCCTGGGCGAAGTAGTTGTTGAACACCCGGATGTGCCCGACGGTGTGGCAGCCGCCGGTGTCGAAGGAGTCGATCGGCTGGAAGTAGGCGAAGTTGCCGCCGATCTTCACGTACTCGCTCGCCGCGTCGGTGTAGAAGGTGAAGTCGGTGTTGGTCCCGCGGTAGGCGATGTTGTGCTGCTCGCGCAGCGCCGTCTGCCACGACGTGGCCTGCGACCCGTTGGAGTAGATCGCCCCACCGTCGCCGAGGATGTGCATGTAGTCGTACATCACGTTGTTCGACACCACGTTGTGGGCGTTGCCGTTCGGGTTGCGATGCGGCGCGAGGACCGTCTGATGCCAGCCGCCCCACCCGATCGAGATCGCGGTGTACGGGACGTGCTCGATGTAGTTGTGCGTGATGTGGCTGTACGTCGAGTAGCCGATCCAGATCGCGCATCCGCCGAGGTAGGAGTTCGCGACGTCGTGCAGGTAGTTCTCGGTGACGGTGACGTGGTGTTCGAGCGGGTGCAGCTGGTCGCTGGTCGCGCCTAGCTGGATCCCCTCCGCCGCGACGTCGGTGAACTCGTTGCCCTCGACCAGGTCGTGATCGGCACCGTCGTAGACGTCCAGGCCCGCTCCGCCGAGATGGACGAACCGGTTGTCGAGCATCGCCACGTGGTCGGTGTGGGTGAGGACCACGTTGGCGGGCGTGCGGGTCCACGACGCGAACGGGCAGCTTCCCGCCGGCTTGTTGTAGTGGCAGGAGCCTTCGAGGGTGTTGGCGTTCTCGCCCGACAGGTACCAGTCGGCCTGCATCTGCGGGAAGCCGTTGTGGTTGTCGATCGCGGTCCAGGTGCCGTAGGCGAACGTCAGGCCGCTGACCGTCACGTCACGCACCGGCTGGTCCGGCGTACCGCCGACCGACAGCAGCGTCTGCAACGCCGGGACGACGACGTCCTCCTTGGCGAGGTCCTCACCCGGGAGCGGGTCGTAGAACAGCTTGTGCGCGACGCGGTCGATCACCCAGTGGCCGGGGCTCAGCGCGGAGTAGAGGTTCTGGAAGAACGTCGGCGCCTTCCACGGCGCGAGCCCGCCGAACCCGCCGTCGGGCGAGGTGAACCAGGAGATCTCCTGCACTCCTAGTGCCTTGAGGTTGAGGTTGTGCCAGCACGGTTCGGCCAGCGTCATCGCCGTGCCCTTGATCGCGGCGATCGGGCACTGCGTCTGCGTCCACGGCCCGTTGCCGCCGCGGAACACCGCCTGGACGTTGGACGGGTGCACCCACGAGTCGATCTGCTTGCCCTCGGAGGCGATGAACCCGCTGCTGGTCTGCAGCAACCCGACACCGCCGAGCTTCGCGGTCGCCATCGGCCGGCGGTGGCCGTCGATGTAGAGCTGGCGGGTGTCGAACCCTTTCGGGATCCTCGCTTCCCAGGTGTCCGTCGTACCCGGCTGCTTGGCCCAACCGGTCACCTGGCGGCCGCCGGACAGGATCGGGTGCGCGCCCGCCGCGGCGCGGTAGACCACCCGGTAGCCGTCGCGGCCGGACAGCCGTGACCCGATGTGCAGCGGCGAGGTCAGGTGGTAGGTGCCGTCTTCGAAGACCACGTCGAGGTCGGCGTGCCAGACCGGCGCGAGCGCCCGCTCGGTCACCGTCTCCTGCGCCACCTGAAGGCTGCACGGTACGGCGTAGGTGCAGTCGGAGCCGGACCCGTCGGGCGAGGCAACGATGTCGACCTCCGCGGTCGAGGTCGGCGTCTGTGTCGGGGCCGGCGTCTGTGTCGGGGCCGGCGTACCGGCGTGCCCGACGAGACCGGACAGCACGAGCGGCAACCCAGCCACCCCGACGGCGAACAGACTCGTACGCGGCTTCACCCGCATCGGCCACCCCATCGTCGCCCGCCCAACCAACCCCGGCCCATCCCCGGTGATCTTGACGTTTTCGGCCTGATGGCACCCGCTACAGGCCGAAAGCGTCAAGATCACCGAGGGGTTGGGGAGGTATTCGACGGCGGGCCCGTGAGTGCCTGCCCGCGTGGGCGCCGGGGCTACAGCGACGGCCGCGCCGGGCCGATTCCTGACATATGGGGCGGACGCCGATGAAGGTGGCCCGACTGCTCGCGGTCATCGGGGTCGCCGAGGTCGTGTTCCTTCTCGCGGTGATCTTCGAGCTGACGCGGAGCACCGACCCCAACGGCCCGCCCAAGAGCTACGGCGGCGTCGCGTTCGGCGTCCTGTTCATGATCGGGTTCGCGCTCCTCGGGTACGCAGCGATCCACCACGAGCACCAGCTGCGCTCAGCCCTCTCCCAGCAGCGGTACGACGGGGTCACGCCTTCGCTGCCGCCGGCCACTTCGTTCCTGCCGAGGCGCGGCAGCCAGAAACACGGTCCGGTCTTCGCGGGGTTCGCCGCCGTCGCCATGACCGGGTTGACGATCGTCCTGGTGGTCGGCGTCTTCAGCGCCAAGACCGACGGGGAGCGGTCGCACTTGACACAGACGCACGGCCTTCGCGGCAACGTCACCGTCGAATCCGTCGACAACATCAAGCACACCGGCCGCTACGGCTCGGTGTCCTACACCTCGACGGTCACCGTCGACGTGCTCGGCGGCGTCACGGCGGTGGTGCACGACCCGCAGTACGCGTCGTTCTCGCCGGGGCAACAGGTCGAGGTGCTGCTCGACCCGAAGGACCCGTCGTACGCCGAGTTCCCCGGCGTTCCCGACGAGCCGC
>DASZRO010000020.1 GCA_035550055.1 Mycobacteriales bacterium
CTGGGTCGCGAGCTCGAGGCGTCGGCCGATGTCTCGAGCGGCGCTATCGGCGAGGTGCTGCGGGGTGCGCGCAGCTACGACACGCTCGACCACCCGCAGGAGCAGGCGATCGTGCGGGCGACTTGGTTGGAGCGCATTGAACAGCTCCACCGTGACCTCGACATGCGCAAGGTGCTGGCGGGCCGTCCGTACGCCGAGCTCGACGAGTCGGGGAACGTGGTCATCCGGAACGGATGACCACCCCGGTTCTGCATCTGATCGCGGGGCCGAACGGGTCCGGGAAGTCCACCTTCTACGACCGTGTGATCGCCCCCGCCACGCACCTGCCCTTCGTCAACGCCGACGAGATCGCCAAGCTGCGCTGGCCGGGCGAGGAGCTTGCCCATGGCTACGAAGCGGCGGAGGTCGCCGCGAAGCTGCGCGAGCACTACTTGTCTGCGGGTACGTCGTTCGCGGCCGAGACGGTGTTCTCCCACCCCTCCAAGATCGATCTGTTGCGCGCCGCTTCCGAAGCGCACTACCAGGTGACGCTTCACGTGATGCTCATCCCGGTCGAGCTGGCGGTCGTCCGAGTGGCGCTCCGCGTCCAGGCGGGGGGACACGACGTTCCTGAACAGAAGATCCGTGCGCGCTACGACCGGCTGTGGCACCACATCGTCGAAGCAGTGGTGGGCGCCGACACCACGCGGTTCTACGACAACAGTGATGCCGAGCACCCCTACCGGATCGTCGCCCGCTATGACCATGGCCGGTCTGCCGGTCCCGCCGACTGGCCGACCTGGACACCGGAGGCCCTGCACTCGCTGCCGGGGTGAGGGTCGGCCCTGGCTCAGTGCCCGATCAGCAGTACGCCGATGACCACGGCGAACCCGGCGGCGGCGTACAGCGCGTAGTCGTTGACCGATCCGGTGTGCAGGTCCCGCAACCAGGTCACCGCCGTCGGTTCGCGGTCGCGGCGGACGTACCACCAGGCCAGCAACAGGCCGGCCGCGATGGTGCCGAAGGCGATGACCAGGTCGGTCGGATCGGCGTAGTCGAACGAAATGGCGGTCACCGGGAGGCTGACGTTCGGTGCGAGCGCGGCGTGCGCGTAGGTGGCGGGCTGGCGCAGGATCGCGGCGGCTGGGGCGACCACGTGATCCAGCACCAGCGTCGGCAACACCCCGAACGCGACGCAGCCGGCAGCCAGCCCGCCGAATGACGCCAGCATGCCTGGGCTCGATCGCTCCAGGCTGTCGTAGTCGTCGTCACGGCGACGGAAGAACGCGAGGTAGGTCGCCCGGCCGAGCGCGGCGACGGTGACCACCTGGGCGACGAGCATCGCGGCGAAAGCCGCCGGGTCGTTGTCTCGTAACGCGTCGTGGATCAGTCCCAGCGACACGTACCCGGCAAACGGTGGTACTCCGGCGATCGTTGCCGCCCCCACCACGAACGCGATCGTGGTGATCGGACGGTGCCGGGCGAGGCCGCCCATCTGGGAGATCTTCGTCATCCCCGTCGCATGCACGATTGCGCCGGCCGCGAGGAAGAGCAGCGACTTGAACAGCGCGTGCGCCAGCAGGTGGTAGACCATCCCGGCCAGCCCGCTGCTCGTCGCGGTGCCGGCACCGACGAGCAGCACCCCCATCTGCGACACGGTGTCGTAGGCCAGCAGCCGTTTCAGGTCCTCTTGGGCCAGCGCCATGACCGCGCCGGCGATGGCGGTGATCGCGCCGAGCACGGTGAGCAGGCCGAGAACCGGCCTGCCTTCGGCGGCGTACACATCCAGGGAGAGCCGGGCGATCGCGAACACGCCGAGATTGACCATCAGGCCGGAGAACAGCGCGGACACCGGACCCGGCGCAGCGGTGTGCGCGTCGGCGAGCCAGCCGTGGAACGGCATGATGCCCGCCTTGGTCGCGAACCCGCCCACCAGCAGCCCCATCGCGACGAGGTCCACCGGATGGCTGCCGCCGGCGAGGGCGTTGTGGAGCTGGCCGAAGTTGAGCGCCCCGGTCGCCGAGTAGAGCGCTGCAGCGGCGACGAACACCGCGAACGACGCGACGTTGGTCAGCACCATGATCTTGAAGGCGGCCTCGAGGGCGAGCGGTCGCTCCAGGAAGAACCCGGTCAGGCCGTACGACGCGAGCGCAGCGACCTCGAACCACACGAACAGGTCGATCGAGTCGGCCGTCAAAGACGCCCCGATCAGGGCGGCGAGCAGCAGCTGGAACAGGCAGGCGTAGCCGCCGAGCTCACGGTGCCCGAGCCCGCCGAGTTCGGAGAGGGTGTGCACCAGCAGCAGTACGCCGACCGCGGCGGTGACCAGCGCGTACGTCAGGCCGAACGGGTCGGCGACGAAGGCGACCCCGAGCTCGTGCCCGTCGACCGGCCCGACGTGCCCGAGGAAGTGGGTGAGCAGGCGACCGTGGTAGACGTCGGGCGCGACCAGCAGCAGGACGACGAGGCTGCCGCACAGCGACAGCACGGACAGCACGAGCGGCCCGCGCCGGCTCACCCGCCCGACCAGCGGGGAGAGTACGGCGCCCACGATCGGCGCTACCACCGGCAACGGCAGCAGTGCCGCACGCCCCGCTTCGGTCATCGCAATCAGCCGCGCATGCCCCGGATGTGGTCGGAGTCGACGCTTCGGTAGTGCTGCGCGATCCGCACCGCCGCCGACAAAAAGACCGCGGTCACCGCGACCCCGATCACGATTGCGGTGAGGCAGAAGTTCTGCAGCACCGGGTCGGCGACGTTGCCGTGCGCCAGCGATGACGAGCTGCCGTGGGGCGGTTCGTAGAGGATCGGTGCCACCGAGCCGCGCCGATAGGCCAGCGAGATGAGCAGCAGATAGGTGGCGGACTCCATGAGCGAGAGCCCCATCACGATCTTGATGAGGTTGCGCCGGCTGACGACCACGTAGAGACCGATGCAGAACACTGCGCCGGCCGCCAGATAGTTGGCGAGGATCATGTTCGGTCGCCGTCCGGCGCCCAGTCGTGCCGCATCGTCATGACGGCGAAGATCGCGATCGCCAGCCCCGTCCCGACCTCGAAGAACTCCGACACCGAGAAGGCCTGCATCACCCCGCCGCTGGCCAGCGTTTCGCGGGGCGCGAGTGGCAGCCAGTTGCCGGAGAACGACCCGACCAGCACCAGACCGAGGGTCTCGATGGCGATCAGCGCCAACGCACCGACGAGCTCGATGACCTCCATGAGACCACCGCCGACCACGGGCGCGATGCGGCGGTAGCCGAGCCCCGCGTAGACGAACAGCAGTACGCCGACGACCACCACACCAGCCGGGAAGCCACCGCCCGGTGAGTAGCCCTCGGCGAACAGGTAGACGCCGGCGGTCGCCAACGCCGGCGCGAGTGCACGAACCGCCATCCTGACGACGACGGTCATCGTCTCCGCCGTCTCCGGCGCCGCCTCGCCCAGCCGCTCCCTGTCGGGCGTAGGGCGTCGCCGGCTGCGCTCGCTGTCCCACTCCGCGGCCTCGGCTTCGCGGGCCAGCCGCTCGGCATGGTCGGGCCGTTCGGCAGGATCCTCCGCGACCTGTTCCTCGACGGCCGCCGCGGCCTCGCCGACGAAGCCGCGCCTGCCTTCCCGGTCGCGGCAGAACAGCACCACGCTGACGACCGCGGCCAGCAACAGGAACGTCTCTCCGAACGTGTCGGTGCCGCGAGTGCCGTAGACGACCTCACTGACCGGCTCGGTTGTGTGCCACTGCGGCAGCGCGACACGCATCGCCTCCCGAGCGATCGCCGGAAGGGCTGCGCTCTCCCGCGGCAGCCCGAGCAGCCCGACCGCGAGACCGGCCGCAACGAGCACCACGACCGCCAGCCCGATGCGGGGACGGCGCAATGGTTCGCCGGCAGACGTCGCCGTCCGGCTCATCGGTCCGACTTCCCGTTCTCACCACCGAGCTGCCCGCGGTCACGTACGGCGGTGCGCACCTTGCCGATCGCCACGAAGTACAGCGCCGGCAACGCAATCGTGCCGACGACCACCTCTGAGTGGGCGTCGTCTGGTGCGCCCAGGACGATGAACAGCAGTGCGAGGAAGCAGGTCAGGCCGGACAGCGCGATCACGGCGCCGGTCAGATTCGGCAGCCGCAGCACCAGCAGCGCAGCGCCGAGGATCGCGGCGAGGCACAGGTAGTCGAGGATCCAGAAGCCGGTCACCGCTCGGCCTCGTCGACCGCCGGGTTGACTCTCGGTCCGACGGCACCGCGCCACTGCGGCACCCCGATCTTCCACGCCGCGCGGATCAGCGCATGCGACGCGGCGGGGCTCGCGACCAGCATCAAGCCCGCGACGATCAGCACCCGCGGGCTGTACGGAGTGTCCCAACCGCGAGCCAGCACGACGGCGATGAGCACCGGAAGCGCGCCGAGGGTGACGTTCTTGGTCGAGGCCTGCACCCGGCAGTAGACGTCAGGCAGGCGCAGGATGCCGATCGCGCCGGACAACGAGGAGAAGGCACCGATGGCGACGAGGACGGCGACCGCGACGATCACAGCAGCTCCCGTTCGATCAGCCGCGACCAGACGAACGTGGCGAGGTAGCTGAACGCGGCCATCCACAAGGTCACGTCGAGATAGATCGACTCGTTCTCGTACGCCGCGAAGCAGAGCATGCTCAAGGTGACCTGGGTCGACGTCGCGTTGACGGCCACCAGCCGGTCAGCCACCGTCGGACCGCGCGCGACTCGTCCCATCAGCAGGACGGCCACGAAGGCCTCGACGATCGCGGCGAACAGGAGGACATCACCCATCGACCGTCGCCTCCAATGCGGCGACCCGGCGGTCCACCGGGCCGTTGATCTCGTCGTACGCCGAACCGCCCGTGGGCACGTGGACGGCGTGGTAGAGCAGCCGGTTCCGAGGGCGGGAGATGTCGACGATCTGGTTGTCGACGATCAGCGAGGTGACCAGGCCAACCGCCGCCAGCCCGGCGTCACTGCGCGCCTTCGTCGCCACCTCCACCATGCCGCTGCGCAGCGGCATGCTCGGTGACCAGATTCGGCGCGCCAGCTTCACGTTGGCTGTCACCACGCCGACCAGCGACCGCGCCGCCAGTGAACCGGCGGCGACGAGCCGAGCCGGGGTGAGCCGGATCGTGGCGGTGTCGCGGAAGATCGGCAACAAGGCAGCGGTGACCGCGACGCTGACGCACCCGCCGGTGACGTCGGACTCGACGTTGGTCGTCCAGGTGAGCAGCGTCCAGACGGCCTCGCAGAAGCAGAAGAGCCAGAGCGAGTGGCTGAGCGCCGCCGCCCGGCGGCGGCGAGGAGAGGTCACGCCCGACCACTGCCCAGTCGTAGCCGCCGTAATGATCGGCGTCGGACCGGATCCGCTTCGTGGTCTGACAGGCGCTTCGTTCGCTGGGAAGCGGCCCACCGAGCACTGCGGCGGGGCACCGTCGTCTGAGAGGTTGCAAGAATCAACCCACTACGGCGAGTCGACGGAAGGTTGTTCACCTGATGGGGATCTGCGACGGACGGATTGTGGCGGTCACCGGCGCCGGCAACGGCATCGGCCGAGAGCACGCCCTGTTGTTCGGGCGTGAAGGCGCCAGGGTCGTCGTCAACGACGTCGGCGGCGCGCGTGACGGCACGGGTAGCGACGCCGGCGCGGCGCAGTCCGTCGTCGACGAGATCGTCGCGGCGGGAGGGTCGGCGGTCGCCAACACCAGCAACATCGCGACTCACGCCGGCGCGAAGGAGCTCGTCGACCAGGCGATCGACGAGTTCGGCGACATCCACGCCGTCGTCAACAACGCCGGCATCCTGCGTGACCGGATGCTCGTCAACATGACCGAGGACGAGTGGGACGCGGTCATCGCCGTACACCTCAAGGGCACCTACGGCGTGATGCATCACGCCGCGGCCTACTGGCGCGACCAGTCGAAGGCCGGCAAGGAAGTCGATGCCCGCATCATCAACACCTCCTCCGCCTCCGGCGTGTTCGGCAACATCGGCCAGTCCAACTACGGCGCCGCGAAGGCGGGGATCGCCGCGATGACGATCATCACGGCCGGCGAGCTCGCCCGCTACGGCGTCACGGTCAACGCGATCTCGCCCACCGCGTTGACCCGCATGACGGAGGACCTCGAGCGGTTCAAGCGTGACGAAGCGGCGCAGGAGCTACCGGCGGCGGCGGTCTCCCCGCTGGTCGTCTGGCTCGCGAGCTCGGCCTCCGCCGGCGTCACCGGCCGCGTGTTCGGCGTCCGTGGAGGGCGGATCACGGTGTTCGAAGGCTGGGTGAACGGACCGTACGCCGAGACTGACGGGATCTGGGACCCGGCCGCGCTCTCCGAGGTGGTTCCCGACCTGGTCGCCAAAGCCGCGCCGAACGCCGGCATGGACGGCGTCAGGCGGTCTTGACCGCCGGCCCGGCAAGCGTTGGTTGGGCCTTCGGCGTACGACTGACCAGCGACAACGGGTTCGCGACGTCTTCCAGTGCGGTGCGCTCGGCCTTGATGCCGAAGATCGCTGCGACGATGCCGCCGACCGCCATCACCCCTGCGCCGAGCAGGTAGCCCAGCATCAGTTCGTGCGGCTTCTTGGAAGCGACGAACCCGCCGTACACCGCCGGGCCGAGCGCGCCGACGCCTTGCGCGATCGAGAAGAACACGGCGATCGCCTGCGCCCGCAGCTCGATCGGGAAGATCTCGCTGACCGTCAGGTACGCCGACGACGCGCCGGCCGAGGCGAAGAAGAACACCGCCGTCCACATCACCGTCTGCGTTCCGGCGCTGAGCACGCCGTGGTCGAACAGCACCGCGGAGACGACGAGGAGGACGGCCGCCGTCAGATAGGTGCCGGCGATCATCACGCGACGGCCGAGGACGTCGAAGAGCGGGCCGAGCAGCAGCGCTCCCGCGAGGTTCCCGCCCGCGAACGCCAGGTAGTAGTAGGCGGTGTGTCCGTTCGGGACGTGGAAGAACGTCGTGAGGACCTGGGCGTAGGTGAAGAAGATCGCGTTGTAGAGGAACGACTGCGTGATCATCAGCGTGGCGCCGAGCAGCGAGCGCCGCGGATACTCAGCGATCAGCACCCGCGTCACGCCCCACAACGACGGGCGCGCTTTCGACGGGTCGATCTCGACTGCCTTGTCCTCGTCGACGTCGGGGAGGTCGTGTCCGTTCGAGCGGACCCACTCCTCGATCTCCTTGACGTTGCGTTCGGCTTCCTCGCCCCGACCGTGGGTGATCAGCCAGCGTGGACTTTCAGGCAGTGTGCGGCGTACGAACCACACCACGGCACCGAGGGCGGGGCCGATCAGCAGCGTGATGCGCCAGCCGAGGTTGTCGCTGACGTGCGACGGGTTGAGCAGGTAGACACCCGCCAGTGACGCGATCGCCGCGCCGCTCCAGTACGTGCCGTTCACCGCGATGTCCACCCGGCCGCGATGCTTCGACGGGATCAGCTCGTCGATCGCGGAGTTGATCGCGGCGTACTCGCCGCCGATCCCCATCCCGGCCACCACTCGGCAGGCGTCCAGCCAGTAGATGTCCGGGGAGAAGGCGGCCAGCCCGTTCGCCAGCAGATACAGACCGAGCGTGTAGACGAACAGGTTCTTGCGGCCGAGCCGGTCGGAAAGGCGGCCGAACAGCAGCGCGCCGATCACCTCCCCGCCGAGATACCAGCTCGCGACGTCGGAGGCGGCGCGCGAGGACAGGTGCAGCGACGCCTTGCTCTGCAGGTTGGTCGTGAAGTTGCTCGCGAACGTGATCTCGAGACCGTCGAGGATCCACGCGACGCCGAGGGCGCTCACCAACCGGGTGTGGAACCGCGACCACGGCAAGCGGTCCAGCCGTGCCGGGATGAGCGTCGTGACCGTTTCGCCGTCTGCCACGAACCGCTGGTACCCACTTCCGGCGTGTCTAGGCCCGCACGACCCCATCGCGGATCAGCTCGTCGTAGGCGGCGTCGCCGACGCCGGCGAGCGCCTGCAGAACGGCGCGCGTGTCGTCGCCGCGTCCCACGGCCGGCTCGTTGCGGAGCGGTAGCTCGTGCCAGCGCATCGGCGACTCGGCGCTGATGACCTCGCCGATCCCGGGTTGGTCGAGCGCCACGAGCGGTCCCCCGCCGCGCGCGGCGGCTTCCCGCAAGTCACGGTACGGCGCGGACAGCACGCGGTTCGCGGCCAGCTCGGCTTCGACGCTGCTCCGGTCTCGCGCCGCGAACCACGGCGCAAAGATCCCGGCAAGCGCCTCGCGATGCACGTAACGCGCGGCTTCGTCGTGCTCGAAGTCGGCTGCTGTCTTCGCGGCGAGCGCGGCGATCGCGTCGGTGGTGTCGGTCATGGCCACCAGCGAGCGCCACTGCGCGGGAGTGAGCGCAACGACCATCACGTGACCTCCGTCCGAGGTCTTGAAGCTGTCGCCGTAGCTGCCGTAGATCGAGTTGTCATTGCGGGGCCGCTCCACGCCTGCGGCGGCTTCGGTGAACCAGCCGAGGTTGGCGACTCCGGCGAGCGCGACGTCGCCGAGTGCGACGTCGATGCGCGATCCTTCGCCCGTGCGGTCGCGCCGGACCAGCGCGGCGAGGACCGCCGAGACCACGGTCATGCCACAGAGCAGGTCCCACGCCGGCAGCACGTGGTTCACCGGATCGGTCAACCCACTGGGGCCGGTCACGAACGGGATCCCCGCCTCGGCGTTCACGGTGTAGTCCACGGCCGGCCGGCCGCCGCGGTGGCCCTCGATGTGCGCGTGGACGAGGTCGGGTCGTACGGCGCTGAGCGACTCCTGGCGCAGCCAGTCCTGACCGGGCTGGTTGTCGATGAGGATCCCGTGACCCGGACCCGGGGTGCGAAGCATCCGGCGTACCAGGTCGCGGCCGGTCTCCGAGCGCAGGTCCAGCTCGACGGACCGCTTGCCGCGGTTGAGGGAGGCCCAGTAGACGCTCGCGCCGTTCTCGGCGATCGGCCAGCGGTTGACGTCGGCCGCGCCGCCGATCGGGTCGATCCGGATCACTTCGGCGCCGAGCTGAGCCAGCGTCATGCCGGCCGAGGGACCGGCCACGAACGACGCGATCTCGATGACCGTGCGTCCGGCGAGAGGCAGCTCGCTCATGTCGGCTCGGGCTCAGACGCTTTCCAGTACGGCGGTGATGCCCTGCCCGCCGCCGATGCACATGGTCTCCAGCCCGTATCGGGCGCCGCGCCGCCGCATCTCGTGCAGCAGCGTCGCGAGGATCCGCCCGCCGGTTGCGCCGACGGGATGGCCGAGGGAGATCCCGGAGCCGTTGACGTTGAGCCGCTCGTCGACGTCGCCCGCCTTCAGCCCCCACTCGCGCAGGCAGGCAAGCACTTGCGAGGCGAACGCCTCGTTGAGCTCGATCAGGTCCATCTGGTCGAGGGTGAGGCCGGCGCGGCCGAGGGCTTTCGCGGTGCTGGGCACCGGCCCGATGCCCATCCGGGCCGGTTCGACGCCGGCGGTCGCCCACGACACGATCCGCGCCATGGGCGTCAGCCCGAGCTCCGCGGCGAGCTCCGGCGTCGTGACGATGCAGGCGGCCGCGCCGTCGTTCTGGCCGCTCGCGTTGCCCGCGGTGACGGTCGCTTCCGGATCCGCCTTGACCCGCAGCGGCGTGAGTGAGCCGAGCGCCTCGACGGTGGTGTCGCGGCGCGGGTGCTCGTCCTGCTCGACGGTGGTGGTCCCCTTGCGGCCGGGTACGACGACGGGCACCAGCTCGTCGGCGAATGCCCCCGAGTCCTGCGCGGCGACCGCGCGCGCGTGCGACCTCGCCGCGAACTCGTCCTGCTCGGCGCGGCCGATCGAGTACTCGCGGCGCAGATTCTCGGCCGTCTCGATCATCCCCCCGGGCACCGGGAAGTTCTTGCCGCCTGCGGTGACCCGGCCGCGAGACAACGCGTCGTGCAGGACGATCCCGTCTCCGCTCACTCCCCACCGGTCGTGGGTGAACAAATGCGCGTTGCTCATCGACTCACACCCGCCCGCGATCACCAGATCGGCGGCCCCGGTCTGCACCTGCATCGCGGCGAGGATCACGGCCTGCAACCCGCTCCCGCAGCGACGGTCGAGCTGCATCCCGCCGACACTGATCGGCAGACCCGCGTCCAAGGCGGCGACCCGGCCGACGGCCGGCGCCTCCATCGACGGGTAGCACTGCGCGAACACCACGTCGTCGACCCGGTCGGCGGGCAGCTGCGTCCGGTCGAGCAGCGCGCGCAACAGCTGTGCGGCGAGCTCGTGTGCGGCGAGCGGCTTGAGGCTGCCGGCGAACCGGCCGACCGGAGTGCGAAGCGGCGAGCAGATGACGTGTTCGGGCATGTCTGTATTCGAGCAGACGGCGCCCGAGGTGGTAGACGAAGGACATGGATTCAACGACGCAGGCCGCCACGGACGAGCTGCCGCAGCCGTGGGGGGACGCCGACCTGATGCTCGACGTCATGTCGGTCCGCCGAGTCGGCGAGCGCCAGTTCGTCGGACGCGACGTGCCCGACGAGCGTCGGCCGGTCGTCGAAGGCAGTCAGATGCTCGGCCAGGCGATCGTCGCCGCAGGCGAGCTCGCGCCGGGTCGCCGCGTGGTCTCGGCGTACCTGAACTTCATGCGCGTGGCCGACTCACGGCTGCCCATGACCTTCGACCTGGAAGAGGCGTTCAGCGGCCGCAGCTTCTCCTCACTCGGAGTGCGGGTGAGCCAGGGGGAACGGCTGTGTGCGTTGGGCGTGCTGCTGCTCGACGTCACCGCGCCGGACCTGATCCGCCACAGCGTGGCCGCTGCGCCGTGCGCCCGGCCGCAAGATTGCGAACCGGTCGACATGGGGGTGGTCGGTCGGGAGATCCGGGTGGCCGACGGGGCGTACACCGACGATCCGGACGCCCCCGTCGGCGACCCGGTGATCGACGCGTGGGTCCGTTACCGGGACTTGCCCTCAGCAGGCCCGGCCATGCACGCCGGGCTGCTCGCGCAGTTCACCGGCCACATGCCGATTGCCGCTGCGCTGCGGCCGCACGGTGGGATCGGGCAGTCCGCGGCGCATCACACGATCTCGACGGCGATCAACGCCATCTCGCTGTCGATCCATGCCGACGTCCGAGTCGACCAGTGGCTGCGCTACCACCACGAGTCGACGTTCGCCGGCGACGGGATGACCCACGCTGAATGCCGGGTGTACGACGAGGACGACCGGCTGGTCGCGTCGTTCACCGTCGACGGGATGGTGCGAGGGTTCTCGTCCCCGACTGCGGCCGCCGACCCGCAGACCGCGCTTTAGCCGCCCGCCCATGATGAAGGCTGTGCTGGGATGCCGGCATGCCTGACATAGCTGGCGCCGGCGTCCGGCTCTACGCCGAGCGAGCGGGCGACGGGCCACCGTTGCTGTTCATCAGCGGTACCGGCGCGACCCTCGACGCCCGGCCTCGCGGCTTCGACCTGCCGTTCGCCGCCAGCCACGACGTGGTCTGCTACGACCAGCGCGGTCTGGGACGCAGCGACCGCCCGGCGCCTGGCGCGGCCTGGTCGATGGCCGACTACGCGGACGACGCCGCCCGGATCCTGGACTGGGCGGGGTGGGACGACGCAGCGGTCGTCGGGGTCTCCTTCGGCGGGATGGTGGCGCAGGAGCTGCTGGTCCGTCATCCGTCGCGGGTCAGCCGTGCGGCACTCGTCTGCACCTCGAGCGGGGGAAGCGGTGGTGCGTCGTACCCGCTGCACGAGCTCGTCGGTCTGGACGCGGCGGACTACCTTGCGGCGTTCCTGCCGATCATGGACACCCGCTGGGCCGATCCGGCGTACGACGACCCGCTTCGGGAGCTGCTCGCGACGATGCTGGCCTCGCGACCGCAGCCGGACGCGGGCAACCTGGCGCAGCTGGAGGCCCGCCGTCGTCATGACACCTTCGACCGGCTGGCCACGATCGCCGTACCGGTGCTGGTGAGCGCCGGCCGGTACGACGGGATCGCGCCGCTCGCCAACAGCGAGGCGATCGCGGCCCAGATTCCCGGCTCGACGCTGAAGGTGTACGACGGCGGCCACGGCTTCCTCTACCAGGTTCCGCAGTCCGTCAAGGACGTCGCGGACTTCCTCGAAGGCGTGGTACACACCGGAGCGTGACCGCGCCCGTGCTCGACTCCCCGTCAGATCTCACGAACGAGTGGCTGACGGCGGCGCTCCCACTGTCAGCCGGAGCGCGGGTCAGCGGCTTCACGGCCACCCCCGTCGGCACCGGCCAGATGGCCGACACGGTCCGGATCGCGCTGACGTATGAGCCCGCCGGCGCCGGGCCGTCGAGTGTGGTCGCGAAGTTCGCGTCGTCGGACCCGAACAGTCGGGCCGCGGGTCAGGTCGCGCGCTGCTATGAGATCGAGGTCGCCATCTACTCCGAGCTCGCGCCGTTGCCCGGCGTGCCGGATCACTATTTCGCGGGGCGGGTGCCCGAGACCGACGCCTACACCGTGGTGCTCGCCGACCTCGCGCCGTGCCGCCAGGGTGACGACATCGCCGGGTGCACACCGGAGATTGCCGCCGAGGCGCTGCAACGCCTGGCAAAGCTGCATGCATTCGCCTGGGAGAACCCGGCGCATGCGGCGCGGCCGTGGCTGAACCGGTCGTCGCCGGAGAACACCGCGATGATGACCGCGGTCGTCACGATGCTCGCACCGTCGTTCATCGAGCGCTTCGACGCCCACCTGACCCCTGAGTACCGCGGACTCATCGAGCGCCTGGTTCCCCAGATCGCGAACATCTTCGACCTGTACGACGGGCCGAAGACGCTGGTGCACGGCGACTACCGGCTGGACAACATGCTGTTCCCCGAAGGGTCGACGGTACCGATGATCGTCGACTGGCAGACCGCCTCCTGGGGGCCGCCGGCGATGGACGTCGCGTACTTCATCGGTGGCAGCCTCACCACAGCCGACCGTCGCGCCCACTCCGCCGAGCTGCTCGACGTCTACCACCGGGCGCTGGTGGCGGAGGGGGTCGCGTCGTACTCGCGCGAGCAGCTCGACCACGACGTCCGGCTGACGTCGTTCGGCGGCGTCGTGATGGCGTTTGCGTCCGCCATCCTGGTCGTCCAGACCGAACGCGGTGACGCGATGTTCGCCGAGATGTTCCGCCGGCACGCCCAGCACGTGACCTGGACGCGGAGGTGTTGCTGCCGTGACCTCCGATCCGCCCGGCTACGCGGTTGCTCCGGAGGACGAGGACCGCCACGACTGCGACGACGAGCAGCTGTGGAACGAGTCCTGGTACGCCGACTTCGTCCGCTCCGACGGCACCCTCGCCGGCTACGTCCGGCTCGGCTACTACCCGAACCTCGGGACGACCTGGTGGCACGTCGCGGTCGTCGGGCCAGACCGGCGGCCGGTCGTGTGCCAGCGAACCGACCTGCCGGTACCGGCGCACGGGACCGGCGTCTGCGGACCCGGCGTCGACGGCACGCTCACGACCGACGAAGCGCTCCGTTCCTTCTCGGTGCGCGCCGCGATGACGGGCGAGCAACTGCACAGCGCCACCGACGTGTACGACGGCACGCCCGGCTCTGCCGTCGACGTCGGGCTCGACCTGACGTGGACGACGGACGGTGTCCCGTTCCACTACGCGGTGACGCCGCGCTACGAGATCCCGTGCACGGTGACCGGGTCGGTGACCGTCGACGGCGAGGTCTGCCACGTCGACGCGCCAGGTCAGCGTGACCACTCGTGGGGGGTGCGCGACTGGTGGAGCTTCGGCTGGTGCTGGTCGTCGGGGCACCTCGCCGACGGCACGCACACTCACCTCACGGATGTGCGCATCCCCGGCATGGAGCTGGCCCCCGGTTACGTGCAGCGCGGCAACGACCTCCGACCGGTGGTTCGCGGCTGGGCGTCGGAAGACCTCGGCAGCCGCGGCCTGCCGACGGCCGCGACGGTGCATCACGACGACCTGGCGGTCACGTTCGAGCCGATCGCGTTCGGTCCGATCCTGCTGACCGCGCCGGACGGCAGGGTCGGCTACTTCCCGCGGGCCGCCGCGCGGCTACAGACAGCGGACGGGCGAGCAGGTGTCGGCTGGATTGAGTGGAACCAACCGCCAGTAGCCAGCTGAGGAGCAGCCGATGACCGAATCACAGACCCTGACGACGTTGCCGTACGTGCCGGCGGAGGCGCGCGAGTTCCTCGACTACATGCAGGGCGCGATTCCGCAGATTTCGAAGCTCCAGAGCGACGGCCGGGTGCCGGACGACGAGGGAGTGGAGTCGTTGCTCACCTTCTGGCGGCGCATCATCGCCCAGGTCCGCACCGACGTGAACAAGGCCGGCAGCAACGCATCACCCATCACCTCGTCGCTGCCGATGACCCGCAACGACTACCAGCGCACGTGGGCGATGTTCGACACCTTCTACCCGCTGCTCGAGATCCTCGAGCTGCGCGGCGTGATCGACATGCGGCGAAGCGATGCGGTCAACCGCGTCATCGACGCGCTGTACGGCGCCACCCTGGAGTAGCGCTCGGAACCACTATTGGCAGTTTGCCAGTAAGAGTCGTAGGGTGCCGCCATGGACGCTCTACGGCTGCCACTGGACGGCGCGCACTGGGTTGACCACATCGGTCGGCACGCGTTCGCGATCCCCGACGAGGTCGCGATCAAGTTCAACGGCGCGGCCATCACCTGGGCGCAGCTCGACGACCGCATCCGCCGGGTCGCCGCGGGCCTGGCCGCTCGAGGAGTCAGCAAGGGCGATCGCGTCGCGATCCTCATGACGAACCGGCCGGAGTTCGTCGAGACCGCCATCGCGGCGACGGCAATCGGCGCAATCGCGGTGCCGGTGAACTTCCGGCTGGCGCCCGGCGAGGTCGCCTACATCCTCGGTCACAGCGGAGCCGGCGTGCTGGTGACCGACGCCCTGCTCCAGCCGCTCGCAGCCGCCGCGACAGCGGCGACCGAGAACCCTCCGCTGCTGGTGGTGACGGGCCTCGACGACGCCGCCCCAGCAGGGGTGGTCGCCTACGAGGATCTCGCCGACACCGACGGACAGCTGCCCGACGTGGTCATCGACGAGCGTGATGTCGCGCTGATCATGTACACCTCCGGCACGACCGGCCGGCCCAAGGGCGCGATGCTCACCCACCTCAACCTGTTGATGCAGGCGATCACCTCGATCCGCACGTCACGGATCCAAGGCGACGACGTCGTCACGTTGTGCAACGTTCCGTTGTTCCACATCGCCGGCATCGGCGGCATGCCGGTGTCGCTGATGGTCGGGGCGAAGACCGTGATCATGCCGACCGGCCTGTTCGACGCCGAGTCGACGCTGCGCATCGTCGAGTCGGAGAAGGTCACCTCGCTGTTCCTGGTTCCCGCGCAGTGGCAGGTGCTCTGTGCGGCACCTGACGCGACCCAGCGCTGCGCCTCGCTGCGGACGATCGCCTGGGGAGCCGCCCCCGCATCAGTGAGCCTGCTCGAGGAGATGGCGCGGGTCTTCCCGCACACCGAGATCATCTCCGTGTTCGGGCAGACCGAGATGTCCCCGGTCACGACGTCGCTGCCCGGCGCCGACGCGGTGCGCAAGATCGGTTCGGTCGGCAAGGTCATCCCGACGATCGTCGCGCGGGTCGTCGACGACGAGATGAACGACGTCAAACCGGGTGAGGTCGGCGAGATCGTCTACCGCGGTCCGACCCTGATGGCCGGCTACTGGAACGACCCCGAAGCGACCGCCGAGGCCTACGCCGGTGGCTGGTTCCACTCCGGCGACCTGGTCCGCGCCGACGAGGAGGGATTCCTCTACGTCGTGGATCGCAAGAAGGACATGATCATCTCGGGCGGGGAGAACATCTACTGCGCCGAGGTCGAGAACGTCCTCGCGGCACACCCGGGGATTGCCGACGTGGCCGTCATCGGCGTACCCCACGAGCGATGGGGCGAGACTCCGGTCGCGGTCGTCGTCCCTGCCGATCCGGTCGCCCCGCCGACCCTCGACGACCTGACGGAGTGGACGCGGGACAAGCTCGCGTCCTACAAGAAGCCCACCCTGCTGGCCCTGCTTCCCGAGTTGCCGAGGAACGCGTCCGGCAAGGTGCTCAAGCACGAGCTTCGCGCGAGCCATGCAAGAGGCGAGCTGGCCGTCCAGTGACCACCACGAAGGCCGGCCCGCGTTGGAGCCGGCTCGAGCACGACGCCCGGCGGGAGCAGATCCTCTCGACTGCACGGGCGCTGTTCACGCAGCGCCCTTACGGCGCGGTCTCCACCATCGAGATCGCTGAGGCGGCTGGCGTCACGCGCGGCCTGCTGCATCACTACTTCGGCAACAAGCGCGCCCTTTATCTGGAAGTGGTGAAGGAGCTCGTCGACTCACCCGTGATCGGTGTGCTCGATGCCCTCACCGCGACCCCGGCAGCGGGCGCGGCGACGCCGAGCTGGGAAGACAGCGTCGCGCTCTGGATGGACGTCGTGGAGGCCAACCAGGAGGCGTGGCTGGTGGCCATCAGCGCCGGCGAGACCGGCAGCGACCGGGCGATGCACGACATCCTCGACGAGTCCCGGGAGCGCACCGCGGACCAGGTCATCCGGGTGCTCGGCCTCGACGAGAAACGGATGCCGGAGGCACGCGCACTGGTTCGCGGATTCGGCGGATTCGCCGAGGAGATCACCCGCGAGTGGCTACAGCGCCGGCGGCTGTCGAAGGAACAGGCGCGAGTGCTGCTCGTCGGAGCGTTGCCCGGCATGGTCGCCGAGCTCCTGCCTGGCGTCATCGAGAAGCGCGGAGCCGCGAAGTGATCGGCCTGCGCCGACTCGCCGGCTACGTGTTGATCCCGGTCGGCGCGCTCGTCCTGACGGTCGTCGAGCCGGCGGGGCAGGCCAGTGCCGCTCACCACAGCCACCCGATTCCACCCGGTACGGCGGCGGCCACCGCCGACGTTCTCGGCGTCACTCCGGGTGTCGCCGGTCTGACGTTGACCACGACCGTCGGCGAGTCGAGCGCGGCGTTCCAGCATTCGGAGACGCAGGCGAAGTCCGCCACTGTCGACCTCGGCTCGCTCGGTTTGGTGCTCGCGACCAGCCAGCTCTGCGGTCACCCCGACCTGCCGATGAGCGCACAGCCGCAGCCGCTCGCCGCGGACTCCGAGGACGGCGCGAAGCAGCTCACCCGGGGTGGTGGTGGCGTCGGTACCGAGCAGGTCGCGGTCGCGCCCCAGCCCGAGTCGGCGAGCGCGACCACCACCACGATCAACGAGAGCATTCCGGGCGTCGTGTCGGTGCGAGGCCGCTCCCGCGCCGGCGTGCACTACGTCCCGGGAGTCGAGCAAGCCGCGTCGAGCAGCGTGACCGAGACCGTCACCCTGCTCGGCGGGCTGGTGCGACTTGACGGCATGCGCTGGTCGGCGTCCCGGAGCAGCGGCGTCACAACGAAGCGCGCGACGCGGTTCTCCTTCGGCGACGTCACCATCGCCGGCAGACACCTCGCGGCGCCGGACGCTGCGCAGGGGTCCACGATCGCGGCGATCAACAAGGTGCTCGCACCGTTGGGGCTCAGTCTGCTGAGACCGGCGTTGTCGACCAACGACCACACCGGTTCGGTGGCGATCGGGCCGCTCATCGTGCGGTTCAGCGGTTCCGCGCCCGAACGCAAGGTGTTCGGCCCCGGGGTCGGATCGGTCATCGCGCTGGAAAGCCTGCTCCGCAAGATCGGCAGCGAAGGCACCAACTGCGCCAACCTGCGGGAGCTCATCGACAACATCGGGGACAACGTCGACACCCTCGTCAACGTCGGGCTGGAGATCTCCGAAGGCGCCGGCGTGCTCGACGTGCAGCTCGGCGGGGTGGCTGCGGCGGCACAGGACCAGGCGAGCTTCCGCAACCCCTTCGCGGGCGCCGCGCCGGCCGCGCCGAACCCCGCAGCGACCGCCGCAGTCGCGGCCCGGAGACCGCCGACGACACGGTCGACTGCGGCCGAGAGCCGGGACGGCAGCGCACCGACCGACGTGGCGCCCGTGCTCGCTTCCGGGACTGTCCGCTGTGTGAGCGAGAGCCAGTCGCGCTCACACGGCTGCTGGCGCGGCATCGCGACCATCGCGTCGGGCGGCGCGCTCGCCCTCGGTGTCGTCCTGTTGGTCACCGACGCGTTCGTCACCCGCCGTCGCCGCGGCCACCCCGAACTGAGGAGCGCTGAAGCCAGTGAGTGACGGCTCGCGGTTCAAGCTGCCGGTGGCCGACCGCCATCTGCTCGCCGGCTACGGGCCGGGGATCTTCCTGGTCGCGGCCTTCCTGCTGATGTCGGTCCTGGTCCCCACCATCGCACCCGACCAGAACGTGTCTGCCACGTCCGCGGCGGACTCAGGCGTCGTCGCCGTCACGGGTCAGCCCGCCACGGCCACTGGCCCCGGCTCGGGAAAGCCGGGGCACCCGCTTGCCTCGACCGCTACGGCGCCGGCGGCTCGGGGCGGTGTCGCATCGGCGGTCACCGGCGGCACCACGACGAACTGTTCTGGCCCACAGGTGAGGGGAGACGGCTATTCGCCGCCGTGCGTGAGCTTCCACGGGTCCAACGGCGGGGCGACGAGCCGAGGGGTGACCGGCAACCAGATCACCGTCAGCTTCCGGATCCCGGCCGATGACCTGACGAGCATCGACGCCGCGGTCCAACAGCTCGCCGGCAAGTACAACACCGCGGCGTTCAACGACACCGAGGCCGACGTGAAGCGCACGATCGCCGACCTCGTCACCTACTTCAACCGCAACTTCCAGTTCTACGGCCGCAAGCTCGTGCTGCGCTACTTCAGCGGTCACGGGACGCTGACCAACGAGATCACCGGCGGCGGTCAGACCCAGGCCAACGCCGATGCGCTCACCGACGCCGACTCGATCAAGGCGTTCGCCGACGTGTCGGCGTTCTCGCAGCCGTTCGCGCAGGCGCTGTCCGAGCAGCACGTCGTCAACATCGGCTCGCCGTACATGTCGCTGGGCTGGTACCAGCAGTACTCGCCGTACGCGTGGAGCTTCTTCCCGAACTGCACCACGGCGACCCAGGGCGGGGCGGCCAACGTCACCCGCCAGCTGCTGCACCAGAAGGTCACCTGGGCCGGCCAGGGGGTCACGGACGGGCAGACGCGCCGCGTCGCCCTGATCGCTCCGGACAACCCGGTCTACCAGTCGTGCATGAACATCGTGAAGGACGCGATGTCGGCGGCTGGGCACCGGCCGGCGGACGACCTCACCTACACCGCCAACCTCTCCGAGCTCTCCCAGGAAGCGGCGAGCATGGAACAGCGGATGGTCAACGACAAGATCACGACCGTCATCTGCGCCTGCGATCCGATCACGTTGATCTACCTCACCGGCGATCTGGACAACGCGAACTTCGAGCCCGAGATTCTCAACAGCGGTGGCGCGTTCACGGACGAGGATGTGGTCGCGCAACTGTTCGACCAGGACGTCTGGGCGCACGCCGCCGGCGAGACCTTCGACGGGACGACGCCGCCGTTCGGCTCGTCCCTCGGCTACTTCGCCGCCAAGTCGGTCGATCCGACCCACATCCCGGCGCACGAGGTCGACATCTTCTACGAAGACCTCTACATCCTCGCGTTGGGCATCGATCTGGCCGGGCCGGACCTGACACCGGCTACGTTCCAGCGCGGTCTGTTCAGCTATCAAGGCGGCAACGGTGAGTACGGGCCGTGGTCGTTCCACCCGAACGGGCAGGACACCTGGACCCCGCAGTACGAGTACCGCGACGAGTGGTGGGACCCGAAGCTGCCCTCGCCGTTCAACGGTCAGCCGGGTCGGTGGGTCGTCGGCAAGAACTGGTACGGGCTCGATCAGTCCTCCGGCGCGGTCATGCCGGTCTTCCCCAACGGCCCGCAATGACCGCGGTCGCGTCACTGTCCAGGTCCGCCCGTCGCGGCGGACTCCCCGCCGCCGCCGCGGCGGCGGGCGCGGTCGCCGTACTGCTGCTCACGCAGCTCGACTCCCACGACGTCCCGATGGGGACAGTGCTGTACGGCGTGCTGTACGGCAGCCTCAACGGGCTGCTCGCCGTCGGGCTCGTGTTGCTCTACCGCGTGACGCGTGCGCTGAACTTCGCCTACGGCGCCATGGGCGGGTTGCCGGCCGGGATCGCGGCCTCGCTGTATCTCTCGCACGGGGTGCCGTGGGGAGCCTGCATCGCGCTGAGCATCGGCCTCGGGCTGGTGGTCGGTCTCGCGACGGGCGCCCTGGTCAACTGGCGGTTCTCCCGCTCGCCGCGGCTCGTGCTCACCGTCGCGACGATCGGCCTCGCGCAGTTGCTCGGCGGCATCGCGGTCTACGTTCCCCGCTGGTTTCACGGGCCGGCGCTGATCCCGAGCTTCGCGACGCGGCTGACCGGCTGGCACACCGAGATCAACCCGGTGCTGTTCAACGGCAACGATCTCGTCGTCCTCGTGGTGGTCCCGTTGGTGGTCCTCGCCGTCGCATGGTTCCTGCTGCGAACCGACGCCGGCCGTGCGGTACGTGCGATCGCCGACAACCCCGAACGCGCCCGGCTCGCCGGCGTCCCGGCGCGCCGCCTGATGCTGCTGGTCTGGGCGATCGCCGGCGGTGTGGCCGCGCTCGCCGTCACGTTGCAGGCGCCGTCGGCCGGCGTCCCGTTGGATGTCGCTGCCGGCCCGGCGATCCTGCTCGCACCGCTGGCCGCCGCGATCGTCGCCGGGATGCGGTCGCTGCCGGGAGCGTTCTTCGCCGGCATCGGTCTCGGCGTCATCGAGGCGGTCGTCCGCCTCGATGTGTCGAAGCAGTCGGTGGAGGAGCCGATCTTCCTCGCGGTGATCTTGCTGGCTCTCCTGGCCCAGCACCGGGGACAGAGCCGGGCGGACGCGGCCGACGACCAGGCGTGGACCGCCATCGGCGCGACCCAGCCGCTACCGGCCGCGTTGCGCCGGCTCCCGGCGGTGCGCGTCGCACGGGCAGGTGGGCTCCTAGGGATCGCCGCGCTCGCGGTGGCCCTGCCGGGCATGCTGTCCGACGCCCGGCTGTCGCAGGTCACGGTCGCGCTGGTGTTCGGCATCGCCGCGTTGTCACTCGTCGTGCTCACCGGTTGGTCGGGCACCGTCAGCCTCGGCCAGATGGGCCTCGTCGGGGTGGGCGCGATCGTCGCCGGAGACCTGGTTGCCCACCTGGACCTGGACCTGTTCCAGGCGATGCTCGCCGCCGGTGTCGCGGGCGGGATCGTCTCGGTGCTGCTCGGGCTGCCGGCGCTGCGGGTGCGCGGGCTCTACCTCGCGGTCACCACGATGGCGTTCGCGGTAGCCGCCAACGACTTCTTCTTCAACCCCTCGAACTTCGCCGGCCAGATCCCGGCGACCGTGGTGCGGCCGGTGCTCTGGAAGCGCTTCCCGCTCGCCGGGCAAGGCGACATCTACCTGCTCTGTCTCGGCGTGCTCGCGACGTGGATCGTCCTGCTGACCGGGCTGCGGAGGGGTCGGCCCGGCCGCGCGATCATCGCGGTACGGGACAACCGGATCGGCGCAGAGGCATCAGCGGTCGCCAGCGTCCGGACCCGGCTGATGGCGTTCACCGTTTCCGGGATGATCGCCGGGACCGCAGGCGCCCTCTACGTCGTCGCCCTCGGTGGCGTCGGCTACCAGACCTTCCCCGCAACCGACAGCGTCGCTGTGCTGTCGATGGTGGTGATCGGCGGCACGGCCTCTGTCGGCGGATCGCTTGCCGGCGTCGCACTGATCCAGTGGGTCGCGATCGAGTTCCCGAAGTCGCAGCTCCTGTTGACCGGCGTGGGACTGCTGGTGGTGTTGCTGGTCGTGCCGTCGGGTCTGGCCGGTGTCGCCGAGCGGATCCGGGACCGCCTGCTCGTCGGCCTCGCCCGCCGGCGTGGCTGGGACACCAGCGTGTGGGCGGACTCGTCCCCGACGGCCGTCGAACCCGTGAAACCCGTCGCGGTCCCGCCGCCGGCGCCCGGCCGGACGCCGTTGCTGGAGTGCGCTGGGGTCAGCGCGTCGTACGGATCGATGCAGGTGCTGTTCGGCGTCGACCTGACGGTGTACGAGGGTGAGATCGTCGCGCTGCTCGGCACCAACGGCGCCGGCAAGTCGAGTCTGCTCCGCTCCATCACCGGGCTGCTGCCGGCGCACGCCGGCCGGGTTCGCTTCGCCGGTCGTGACATCACCAGTGACGCGACCGAGGCGATCGCGACCTCGGGGTTGACGATGATGCCCGGCGGGCGAGGCATCTTCCCGACGCTGACCGTCGCCGAGAACCTGCGGATCGCCGGCTGGGTCCACCGCAAAAACGCCGCCGCGTTCGGCGAAGCGATCGCGGAAGTCGAGGACCTGTTCCCGGTCCTCGCCGACCGGCGTGACGCTGTCGCCGGTGATCTCTCCGGCGGTCAGCAGCAGATGCTCTCGCTGGCGATGGCGTTTCTCATCAGGCCGAAGCTGCTGTGCATCGACGAGCTCAGCCTTGGCCTCGCTCCGGCCGTGGTGACGCGACTGCTCGATGCGGTCCGGCGGATCCACGCTTCCGGCGTCACCGTTGTCCTGGTCGAGCAGTCGGTGGACGTCGCGGTGCAGATCGCGCAGAGTGCGGCGTTTCTCGAGAAGGGCCAGCTCCGCTTCGCCGGACCGGCTGCGGAGCTGCTCCGCCACGACGAGCTGCTGCGCGCGGTGTTCATCGGCCAAGCCGCGAAGCCCGCGAAGAAGCCGTCGAGGCGCAGCGCACGATCCGTTGCCTCGGCGAGCGGCGCCCGGCCGGCACTTCGCGTCGAGGGCCTGCGCAAGTCGTTCGGGGGCGTCGTCGCCGTCGACGGGGTCGGCTTGTCGGTCGCCGCCGGCGAGATCGTGGGGCTGATCGGCCACAACGGCGCCGGCAAGACCACGATCTTCGACCTGATCTGTGGGTTCACCGCGGCGGACGGCGGTCAGGTGTTCCTCGGCGAGGACGACGTCACGTCGTACCCGGCTTGGGGTCGCGCGGCGGTCGGCCTCGGCCGGTCGTTCCAGGACGCCCGGCTGTTCGGCAGCCTCACCGTCGCCGAGACGCTGTCGGTCGCCTATGAGCGTCACCTCGAGAGCCGGGACCCGGTCGCCGCGGCGCTGCGGATGCCGGCCGCGACCGCCAGCGAGTCGGCGCTCGCGGCAGGCGTGGACCGGCTGATCGAGGAGTTCGGGCTCGGGGCGTACCGGCACCGGCCGACCGGAAGCTTGTCGACCGGCACCCGCCGGATCGTCGAGCTCGCCTGCGTCATGGCGCACGCGCCGAGCGTGATGCTGCTCGACGAGCCGTCAGGCGGCGTCGCGCAGCGCGAGACCGAGGCGCTCGCGCCGCTGCTGCTGAAGATCCGCGACGAGACCGGCTGCGCGATGCTGGTCGTCGAGCACGACATGGCGCTGATCAGCAGCATCTGCGATCGCCTGGTCGCCCTCGAGCTCGGCGCGGTCATCGCGCAAGGCCAGCCCGCAGACGTGCTTGCGCATCCCGCCGTCATCGCCAGCTATCTCGGCACCGAGACGCCTACCCTGAGTAGAGGAGTGTCATGACCGCCACGACCGAGTCGACGACGTCGCTCGAAGGCTTCGACATCCGGCGCTATCTCGTGGGGATCGGCGGCGACCTCCCCGGGCCGGCGAACGTGATCATGCAGCTGAGCTGGCCGGAGATCGGCTACGGCGTGATGGAGAGCCGCGTCGAGTCGGGAAGCGCCATGAAGCATCCGTACAAGCGGGCACGTACGACGTTCACGTACCTGTCCGTCGCGATGCTCGGCAACGACGACGACCGGCGCAACTTCGCCAAGGCCGTCAACGGGCAGCACGCGCAGGTGCGATCGACCGAGGAGAGCCCGGTGAGCTACAACGCGCTCAATCCGGAGCTTCAGCTCTGGGTCGCCGCCTGCCTCTACTACGGCACCCTCGACCTGTACGAGCGGATGCACGGTCCGATCAACGACGAGGCTGAGTCCGACCGGTTCTACGCGTACTGCGCCCGGTTCGGCACGACGCTTCAGGTGCGCGAGAGCATGTGGCCGAAGGACCGGGCCGCCTTCGCCGAGTATTGGGAGGCGGGGGTCAAGCGAGCGAACATCGACGACGCGATGCGCCGCTACCTCCACTCGCTCACCCTGATGGAGAACCTGCCGAAGGCGGTCCAGCGGCTCGGCGCCGAGCGGTCGTTGTTCTACACGAAGGGCTTCCTGCCGCCACTGTTCCGCGAGCAGATGGGCTACGCGTGGTCCGACGACGACGAGGATCTGTTCACCAAGAAGCTGCAGCGGCTCGGGCGGATGGACCGTCGCCTGCCGACGAGTGTGAAGGTCTTCCCGTTCAGCGCGTTGTTGTGGGACATGCGTCGACGCCAGCGCAAGGGAAGTCCGCTCGTCTGACGAACCCTTCGGGATGCGTGGACTCGCCAGGTGGGGTGTGGTCACCCTCGTGCTCGCCCTGATGCCCTGCGTCGCCGGACGGGCCGCCGGTGGGACCGGCCCGGCGACGTCCATCGCCAAGGGCACCACGACGCTCGGCGTCACCAACTTCAAGGGCGACCGCTACCCCTACCGGCTCTACACGCCGTCGTCGTACCGCCCGGGCGAGCCGCTCGTCGTCGTCGCGCACGGCTGTCAGACGACGGCAGCGCAGGAGGAGCAGATCACCGGGTTCGACGAGCTGGCGGACCGCAACGGCTTCGTCGTGCTCTACCCGGAGGACGACGCGCTGAGCCAGCATCTGCCCGGGCCGATCAAGCAGTGCTTCAAGTTCTTCTACCCGCCGGTCTACTTCCGCGGGTTCGCGGACACCGCCGCGATCGCGCAGATGACGCGCAGCGTCATCCGCGAGCGGCGCATCGACGCGCAGCGGGTCTATCTCGTCGGCGTCTCCGGCGGCGGTCTGATCACCTCTGCCTCCGCCGGCGCCTATCCCGACCTGTACGCCGCAGTCGGGATCGTGGAGTCGGCCGGTGACGTCGACGGGTTCTGTCTCGGGACCGGTACCGGCATCCCGGTGCAGCTCAGCGCCGAGCTGGCCAGGATCGCGATGGGGCCGCGCGCCCGCGTCGTACCGCTGTTCGTCATGGGATCGACCGGCGACCTGGCCTTCCCGGCGGCGTGCGAGGAGAAGGCGCTCCAGCAGGGTTTGCGTACCGACAACCTGGTGATCAGCGGAAGCCAGACGGCACCGATCTCGTTGCAGCCCGCGGCGGTTCGCAGCGGCAAGGTGCCGAACGGCAGGTCCTACACGGTGAGCACGTTCCGCGACCCGAGCGGCTGCCTGATCGGCCAGCAGACGATCATCGACGGCATGCCGCATGCGTGGCCGGGCGGCAGCGCGGCACCGCAGTGGAAGGGCTACAGCGATCCGACCGCGCCCAGCGGTGCGAAGACCGCGTGGAACTTCTTCAAGCACTTCACGTTGCGCGGCTCTGCGATGCCGTGCGCGACCGCGGGCGGGCCGGCACTGCGCTGAGGCTGCGACCGGCACACGGGTTGACAGCAGCGACGTGTGCTGAAAAGGTAGAACCTGGTTCTACTCCTGCAGAGGATGCGGTGAATGTCGACACTGCTCGCGCAACGCACGTCGTACCTCGCAGGTGAGTGGAGCACAGCGGGCGAGCCGTTCGAGGTCGAGAACCCCGCTGACGAGCAAGCTGTCTGTGAGGTCCTGAGCGCGACCGCGGCCGACGCCGAGCGGGCGATCCTGGCAGCCCGCGAGTCCTTCGACGCGGGGACCTGGGCCGACCTGCCGCGCACCGAGCGCGTCCGGGTCGTCAGCGCGCTGTGCGACCACATCGAGTCGCTGCACCAGCCGCTGGTCGACACGATGATCGCCGAAGCCGGCCAGCCCACGCGGTTCGCCGACGGCAGTCAGTTCCAAAGCGGTCTCGGTCTGGCGCGCGGGATGATCGACATCTACGCCACGATGTCGGACGAGCACCTCAACGACATCCCGGTCGACGAGGTCACCGCCGGCAAGGTGTTGCTCAGCGTGCGGCGCTACGAACCGGTCGGTGTCGTCGCAGCGATCACGCCGTACAACGCCGCACTGATCATGGCGTTCCAGAAAGTGATCCCCGCCCTGCTCGCCGGGAACTCGGTGGTGCTGCGGCCAAGTCCGCTGACGCCGATCTCCTCGCTCGCGTTCGGTGAGGCGGCCGACGCGGCCGGCCTGCCGCCAGGAGTGCTCAGCGTCGTGATCGAGGAGGGCTCATCCGCCGCGGAGCTGCTCACCACCCATCCCGCGGTCGACATGGTGTCCTTCACCGGGTCGACGGGTGTCGGCAAGCGGATTCTGGCCCAGGGTGCGGCCACCGTGAAGCGGGTCGCGCTGGAGCTCGGCGGGAAGTCGGCGCAGATCTATCTCGCCGACGCGGTCGAGAAGGCGGCGGTCGGCGCGGCGGCAGTCGTGGCGATGACGTCGGGGCAGGCCTGCGTCGCCGCCACCCGCATGCTCGTCCCGCACGAGACCAAGGACGACGTCCTCGCGGCGGTGTCCGGCATGTACGGCATGCTCGCGGTCGGCCCGCCGACCGAGCCCACCACGATGATCGGCCCGGTCATCTCGGCGGCTCAGCGGGCCCGCTGCGAGCAGTACGTCGAGCTCGCGCAGGAGCACGGCGGCAAGGTGGTCCTCGGCGGCGCCCGCCCCGACCACCTCGACCGCGGCTACTACTACCAGCCGACGGTGCTCGACGTACCCGACAACTCGAACCCGGCCGCTCGCGACGAGATCTTCGGTCCGGTGCTGTCGGTGATCGGCTACTCCGACGTCGACGAAGCGGTGCGGATCGCCAACGACAGCCCGTTCGGCCTGTCGGCTCAGGTCTACAGCGCGGACGTCGCGGCGGCGACCGCGGTCGCCCGTCGGCTGCGGACCGGTGCCGTCAACGTCAACGCCGGGATGTTCAGTGCCTACGCCCCGGGTGGCGGCTACAAGGAGAGCGGCCTCGGCCGAGAGCGCGGCACCGATGGCATTCGTGCCTTCCAGGAGCTCAAGCACATGACGATCGGGCAGTGACGAACCGGATGGAGTCGCCCTCATGACCAATCAGGCAACCGAGCTCAACCTCGACTGGCTCATCTCCGTCGACGATCACATCCTCGAGCCGGCCCACCTGTGGGTCGACCGGGTCCCCGCCAAGGACCGCGACCGCGCTCCGCAGCTCGTCCAGGACGGGGACCAGGAGTACTGGACCTATGACGGCAAGAAGATGCACAGCTCCGGGCTGTCCGCCGTCGCCGGCAAGTCCAAGGAGGAGTTCAGCCCAGAGCCGGTCACCTACGCCGAGATGCGACCGGGCTGTTACGACGCCAAGGCGCGGATCGAGGACATGGACCGCGCCGGCATCCTCGCCTCGCTGTGCTTCCCGACGTTGCCGCGGTTCTGCGGGCAGCTGTTCATGGAGGCGAGTGACCGGGAGTTCGGCTTCGTCTGCCTGCAGGCCTACAACGACTTCATCCTCGACGAGTGGTGTGCGGCGGCGCCTGGCCGCTACATCCCGCTCATCCTGATCCCGATGTGGGACCCGCCGCTCGCGGTCAAGGAGATGGAACGGTGCGCGGCGAAGGGCGCGACGGCGTTCGCGTTCTCGGAGAACCCGGCGCCGCTCGGGCTGCCGACGATTCACGACCCCGGTCGCTACTGGGACCCGGTGATGGCGGCAGCGTCCGACATCGGGATGGTCGCCTCGATGCACGTCGGCTCGTCGTCCCAGGTGCCGCAGATCGCGCCCGACTCGCCGTTCATGGCCAACCTCGCCTGGGGTGCGATCCGTACCTCAGGCGCGATGTTGTCGTGGCTGTTCAGCGGGATGTTCACCCGCCACCCGGGGTTGAAGATCGCGTTGTCGGAGGGCGAGATCGGCTGGATGCCGTACTTCCTCGAACGGGCCGAGCAGGTGGTCGACAAGCAGCGGCACTGGGTGGCCAAAGGCCAGAAGTTCATGGACCACGCGACGACCGATGTGGACATGGACACCCTCGACGTCCGGGCGCTGTTCAAGGAACACGTCTACGGCTGCTTCATCGAGGACCACCACGGCATCGCAAGCCTCGACGAGATCGGCGTTGACAACGTCATGTGCGAGACGGACTACCCGCACTCGGACTCGACCTGGCCGCGCTGCATCGACGTCGCCAAGGAGCTCGTCGCCCATCTCGAGCCGGAGGTGCAGTACAAGCTGCTGCGCGGCAACGCCGAGCGGCTCTACCGGTTCACGCCTGCCGAGCCACCGGCGCTGGTTCATGCCTGACGCCGAGATCGTCGTCGACCGCGACGCGTGCATGGGCAGCGGGACGTGCGTGGCGCTCGCGCCCTCGACGTTCGCCCAGGACGCCGAGATCAGGGCCGTCGTGATCGACCCGACCGGCGATGACCTCGTCACCATCGAAGAAGCCGTCAACGCCTGCCCCATGGGCGCCCTCAGTCTGGTCCGCAAATGAAAGGTCGTGAAGGCAGCGTGCGCCTCGAAGGCAAGTCCGCCATCATCACCGGCTCAGGCAGCGGCGTCGGCCGCGCCGCCGCGCTGCGCTTCGCGCAGGAAGGCGCCAAGCTGGTCTGCGCCGACATCGACGCGGAGGGCGCCGCGCAGACGGTCAAGCTCGTCGAGGAGCAGGGCGGCACTGCGACCGCGGTCCGCACGGACGTCTCGGTCGAGTCGGACGTCATTGCCATGATCGATGCTGCGGTGTCTGCGTACGGGCGCCTCGACATCCTTTTCAACAACGTCGGCGTCCCGACGCCGCGGCTGGGGTCGAAGCTCGAAGACCACACGGTCGAGGACTTCGACCGGCTGACGTCGATCAACTTCAAGGGCGTGTTCCTCGGCTGCAAGTACGCCGTACTCAAGTTCAAAGAGCAGGGCGGCGGTGGCGTGATCCTCAACACCGGGTCGGTCGCCGGCCTCGTCGGCTGGGGCGGGACCGTGTACGGCGCGACGAAGGGTGCCGTCCACCAGCTCACCAAGGCGATCGCGGTTGAAGCCGCCGGCGACGGGATCCGGGTCAACGCCATCTGCCCGGCCGGGATGCCCTACACCGGCTTCATGGGCGCCGGCGGGCTGACGGCGTCTGCGGAGGACCTGGAGAAGATCGCGGCCGGGGTCGGTTCCACCCATCCGCTCGGCAGGCCGATCCTCGCCGAGGACTGCGCGGAGGCGGCGGTGTTCCTCTGTTCCGACGCAGCGTCCAACATCACCGGCGTCCTGCTGCCGGTGGACGGCGGCTACGTCGCGAGATGAGTCAAGGACTGCTCGACGTCGGCCGCATGCGGGAGCTGTTCGACCTGCGCAACAGCTTCACGTCCTTTCTCGGCGGCACCTACACCGACGACCCGTACCCGATCTGGGCCCGGCTGCGGGAGCAGGCGCCGGTCCACGAGGGAACGCTGCACGCGCTGTCGGGCATCACCGACGACCTGTTCTTCCACGGCCTGCCCTATCCCGACCGGCCGCACTTCACCTCCTTCAGCTACGCCTCGAACGACGCGGCGTACCGCAACTCGGAGGTCTTCGTGTCGGGCGGCGAACCGGTCGACTTCGACCGCCCGCCGTCGCTGCTCAACAGCATGTTGTCGATGGACGGCAACCGGCATCGGCGGTATCGCGCCCTCGTCCAGCCGTCGTTCATCCCTGCGAAGGCGCAGTGGTGGATGCAGAACTGGATCTCCCAGACCGTCAACGCTCTCATCGACGAGTTCGAGGGCGACGGTCGCGCGGAGCTCAACGTCGACTTCTGTGCGGCGATCCCGGTGCTGACGATCACCGGCAGCTTCGGTGTGCCGATCGAGCAGGCGTTGGACGTTCGTGAGGCGACCAGCAACCCGGAGAAGGTGCTCGAGATCATCCGGCCGATCGTGGCGGCTCGTCGCGAGCAGCCGCGAGACGACCTGATCAGCGTCCTGGTCGAGGCCGAGCTGAAAGACGAGGACGGGACGCTGCACCGGCTCTCCGATCCGGAGATCTACTCGTTCGCGCTGCTCCTGCTCGCGGCCGGTTCTGGCACGACGTGGAAGCAGATGGGCATCACGCTGACCGCGCTGCTGCAGCGACCCGAGCTGCTGGCGGCGGTACGCGACGACCGGTCGCTGGTGAAGCCGGCGATCGAGGAGTCGTTGCGATGGGAGGCGACCGATCCGATGTTCTCCCGCTGGGTGGCGCGCGACGTCGACCATTTCGGTGTGCACCTGCCCAAGGGTTCGGTGCTGCACCTGTGCCTCGGCGCATCCAACCGCGATCCCGAGCGCTTCGAACGGCCTGACGAGTTCGACATCCGGCGCCCGCCGCGTGCGTCACACGCCTTCGGGGGCGGATCGCACATCTGCCTCGGGATGCACGTCGCGCGTGCCGAGATGCTGACCGGGATCAACGCCCTGCTCGACCGGCTGCCCAACCTGCGCCTCGATCCGCAGGCTGAGCCGCCGCGCTACATCGGCTTCTACGAGCGGGGAGCGACCGCGATCCCTGTCGTGTTCGGCTAGGGGTCAGCGTGAGCGAAGACGGATACGTCCAGCCGGACTACAGCCTGCTGGGGCCGGACCACGTCGCCGCCTACCAGGAGAGCGACGGCGAGGTCGGCTACATCTGGAACGGCGTACCGACCTTGCTCCTCACCCACACCGGTCGGGTCAGCGGTAAGGCGCACACGACGCCCCTGATCTTCGCGGCGGACGGTGAGGACTACGTCGTCGTCGCCTCGATGGGGGGTGCACCGGTGCACCCGCAGTGGTACCTCAACCTCGAGGCGAACCCCACCGCGAGGGTGCAGGTGCGCGCCGATCACGTCGACGTGCACGCTCGGGTGGCGGAAGGCGACGAGCGACGGCGGCTCTGGGACCTCGTCTGCGCGGCCTGGCCCAACTACAACGCCTACCAGTCGCGCACCGAGCGGGTGATCCCCGTCGTGGTGCTGAGCCCGGCCGGCGGGTAGTGACGTGACCGACACCGCAACGCCGCCCCCGTCACAGGCGTCGCGCATCGCGGCCGTCGCGCAGGAGCGGCCGGATGCGGCCGGCTATCTGCAGGTGCGACTCGACGGCAGCGAGGAGGCGGTGACGTTCTCCTGGCTCGATCGACGATCCAGCCAGCTTGCCGGCGCGCTCGCCGAGCGCGGGGTCGGTCACGGTGACCGGCTCGCCCTCGGCCTGCGCAACTCCCCACAGTTCGCCCTGGCGGCGTTCGCCGCATGGAAGCTGGGAGCGGTCCCCGTCCCGGTTCGCTGGGACCTGCCGGACTGGGAGCTGACGCGGCTGCGCGAGGTGATCGACGCGCCGGTGTTCTTCACGACCGACGACATCCCGTGGATCGACGAAACCGCCGATCGGCCGGTGCCCGAGCTTGCGGACACGGTCTCGCCGCATCTGCAGGGGATCTGCAGCAGCGGCTCCACGGGTACGCCGAAGATCATTCTCAGCGCCATGCCGGGGGTGTTCAACCCGCTCTACAGCACGCCGATGGCCGACAACTGGATGCCGATCCCGCGCCCGCAACGGATCCTGGTGCTCGCGCCGATGTATCACGTGAACGCCTTCAGCGCGCTGCACAACCTGCTCGCCGGTGACGACCTCGTCGTGCTGGAGAGGTTCGACGCCGCCCGAGCCGTCGAGCTGATCGAGAAGCATCGCATCACGACCTTCACCGCGACGCCGACGATGCTGCAGCGGATGGCCGACGTACCCGGTGTCGACGACCGCGACCTGTCGAGCATCGTGTGGATCCAGCAGGGCGCCGCGCCGATGCCGCCGTCGTTGGTGCATCGCTGGGCAGGGCTGGTCGGGCCGGAGAAGATCGTCATGGCCTACGGGATGACCGAGGCGGTCGGCATCACTGCACTGCGTGGCGACGAGTGGCTCAAGCACGAGGGCAGCGTCGGCGTCGGCATGCGCGGCACTGAGGTTCGCGTTCTCGACGACGCCGGCAACGACCTTCCTGTCGGTGAGATTGGTGAGATCTACATGCGGGCGCCGTCGTACGGCGGATCGACGTACGTCGGCGACGTGCCCCAGCTGCGGGAGACGCCGGACGGCTTCCGGACCGTCGGCGACATGGGCTACCTCGACGACGACGGCTACCTCTACGTCGCGGATCGCCGGGTCGACATGATCATCAGCGGCGGCGCGAACGTCTTCCCCGCCGAGGTCGAGCACGCCCTGATCGACCACCCGAAGATCGCCGACGTCGTGGTGGTCGGGCTGCGTGACCCGCAGTGGGGGCGACGCGTGCACGCCATCATCGAGCCCGCGGTGGTCACCGACCCGCCGTCGCCGGACGAGGTCATCGCATACGCCAAGTCGCGGCTCGCGGCGTACAAGGTCCCGAAGACCGTCGAGATCGTCGAGTCGATGCCGCGGAGCGAGGCAACCAAGGTCAACCGGTCCCGGCTCGTGGAGGCGCGCGGTGGATGAGCTCGCCTTCGACGGCATCAAGGTCGTCGAGCTGGCCCAGTGGGTGTTCGTCCCCTCTGCCGGGGCGTTGCTCGCCGACTGGGGCGCCGACGTCATCCACATCGAGCCGCTGACCGGCGACCCGTATCGCGGGCTGATGACGCAGGGCATCGGTGCCGGGCGCGCCGGGGTGAACCTCTCGATGGCGCTGGCCAACCGCAACAAGCGCTCGCTGGCGATCGACGTGCGAAGTGAGTCAGGCCGGGAGGTGTTCGGCCGCCTGCTCGAGTCGGCGGACGTCCTGCTCACCAGCCTGCGGCCGCGGGCGTTGGCGCGGTTGGGGCTCGACGCCGAGGAGGTCCGGGCTCGGTACCCGAGGCTGGTGTACGCGCGGGGCCACGGGTACGGAGCGCGCGGGCCCGATGCCGATCAGGCCGGCTACGACGCGTCGGCGTTCTGGGCGCGCGGCGGACTGGCCCACATCCTGTCGCCGCAGGACAGTGACTACCCGATCAGCCAGCGCGGCGCGATGGGTGACCGCAACGGCGCCATGGCGCTGGCGTTTGCGATCTCGGCGGCACTGTTGCGGCGCGAGCGGACCGGCGAGGGCGGTGTCGTCGACGTCTCGCTGCTCGCCACGGCGATGTGGACGCTGTCCTCCGACGTACTCGCCGCTCTCGGTGGTGACGAGCCGGTGCGGGTCAGTGGTCGTGGATCGACCCCCAACCCGCTGGTCGGCGTCTACCGCACCAAGGACGGCCGACACATCCAGTTGGTCTTCCTCGAAGGTGACCGGTACTGGTCGGCGTTCTGCGACCTGATCGGCCGGGCGGACCTTGCCGGCGACGAGCGTTTCGCGGACCTTGCGGCACGCCGGCAACACAGTGCCGAGTGCGTGGACGCGCTCGACGCGGTGTTCGCCGAGCGGACGTACGCCGAATGGAAGTCGTTGCTCTCGGGTCTCGACGCGCCCTGGGCACCCGTCCAGGCGGTGACCGAGCTGGTCGACGATCCGCAGGTGACCGCGAACGGCTATGTCGGCGACGTCACCCTCGATGACGGCACGACCTACCGGCTGCCCAACGTTCCCGTTCAGTTCGACGGCGAGCCCGCACAGCAGCGTCGAGCCCCCGAGCACGGCGAGCACACAGAGGCGATCCTGGCCGAGCTCGGCTACGACTGGGACGCCATCATCGCGATGAAGGACGCCGGGGCGATCCTGTGAGCGACCGGCCGGTCCCCGTCCCGGACGAGGTGTCCGCGCCACACTGGCAGGCCGCTGCCAACCATCAGCTCACGATCGCCCGGTGCAGTGAGTGCGGTTCGTTCAGCCATCCCCCGGACGTGGTCTGCGAGCACTGCGGCTCGGTGACACCGCAGTTCCGGTTCATGCCCGTCGACGGCGCCGGGGTGGTCAGGTCGTGGACGGTCGTGCGGCAGGCGTTCCTGCCGGGCTTTGACACGCCGTACCGGCTGGTCGACGTCGAGCTCGACGCCCAGGCCGGCCTGCGGCTCGTCGCCCGCCTCCTCGACGACCTCGACGTCCAGCTGACGATCGGTGCGCGAGTCCGGGTCAGCTTCGAAGACATCGCGGACGGCGTGTCCGTGCCCGCGTTCCGGTTGGCGCCATGACATTCGCCCGCAACCAGGTTGCGATCGCCGGCTACGCCCAGAGCGTGATCGAGCGGCACAGCGCGCTGCCGCTCGGGGCGCTGGCGGTGCAGACCGCGCGCGCCGCCATTGCGGACGCCGGTCTGCAGGTTGCGCAGGTCGACGGCTTCGTCACCGGCAGCCTGTTCCCGACCGCCGGCGCCCACCTGGTCGAGGACGGCCGGACGGTCGTGACCGCCGACTGGCTCGCGCAGCACCTCGGCGCTCACCCGCGTTACGCGGCAGGCTTCCAGGGCTTCGGCCAGATTCCCGGCTCGGTCGCAATGGCGGTCAACGCGATCGTCTCGGGATCAGCGGACTACGTGCTTGTCCATCGTGCGCTGCACAACCCGCAGGGCAGCTATCACGCCAACCCGATGACCGAGATCGCCGGTCCGTTGCAATGGACCGGCCCGCTCGGCTTCTTCGGTCCGATCTCGATGATCGGCCTGACCTACAACGAATACCTGCAGCGCTACTCGGCGCCGCGGGAGGCGATGGCACACGTTGTCGTCGAGGCTCGTAAGAACGGCTCGCGCCTGCCGTGGTCCTGCTGGCACGGCAAGCCGGTCTCGATCGAGGACTACCTTGCCGCACCGCTGATCAGCGACCCGATCTGCCGGTACGACTGCGACCTGCCGATCGACGGCGTCGCGGCGTTCGTGCTGACCTCGGCAGAGCGGGCGCGTGACCTGCCGCACCGGCCGGTCTACGTCACCGGCATCGCATCCGGCCAGCCGAACCGGCGACGGCTGCCGACGCACTGGCCGCTCGACGACGTCATGGCGGTCGGCGCCGACGTGGCGCGCCGGCTGTGGGAGAGCTCCGGGCTCGGTCACGACGACGTCGACCTGCCGCAGCTCTACGACGGGTTCTCGCCGTTCGTCTACTTCTGGCTGGAGTGTCTCGGCTTCTGCCCCGTCGGAACGGCGCACGAGCTCGCCGCCTCGGGCGGCCTCGACGCCGACTCGCCTGATGGCCTTCCGGTGCTCTCCGGCGGCGGCGCGTTGGGCAACGGCCGGATGCACGGCGTACCGCAGATGCTCGAGTGCTACCTGCAGCTGTCGGGTCGCGCCGCCGGCCGGCAGCGGCCGGGCGCTAGCGTCGGGCTTGCCTGCCATGCCTCGCCGCACCTGGGCGGGGCCGTCGTCTACTCCTCGGAGTCCGCCTTATGACCGAGCCGCTCGAGCCGCTCGAAGCCACGTCGGCTTCGTGGGTCGAGCGCGCTGCGGACCGCTCGCCGTCGGTGCAGCGATCGCGAACCCGCAGCGTCAAGCGCGCTCAGCAGCTCGTCGAGGCGGCGAAGCGGCTGGTGCTGGAGAAAGGCTCGGCGTTCACCACGCAGGAGCTGGTCAAAGAGGCGGGCATCGCCGTACAGACCTTCTACAAGTACTTCGAAGGCAAGGACCAGGTCCTGCTCGCGGTCTTCGAAGAGCTCATCTCCGAGGCGTGCGCCGGCCTCGAGACGGCCGCGCGCGAGCTGCCGGACCCGGTCTCCCGGCTGCGCTTCTACATCCGCTCGATCGTGCTCGCCATCAACGATCGCGGCGACGGAGGTCCGCGGTTCATCACCAGCGAGCACTGGCGGCTGCATCAGCTCTACCCGGCTGAGCTGGCGCGCGCGACCGGTGGGTTCGCCCGGCTGTTGCTGCCGGAAATCCGTGCCGCTCAGGAGACCGGTGCGCTGCGACCGGCGAACGCGGAGTACGACGCGTGGCTGATCCAGCAGCTGGTGATATCGGTGTTCCACCACTACGAGTACGCCTCGCACCCGGAGTCGGCGGAGACGATCGGCGACCGGCTCTGGGACTTCTGCTTCGCGGCACTCGGCGGCCGAGCTGACGGTGCCGCGCCGGTGTCGTCCAGGCGGTCCGTCAGACGTCGAAGCTGACTTCCGCCGGCAGGGCGATCCGTAGCCTCAGGCGGCCGGCCTCGTCAGCGATCAGCGTCAGGTGGCGCGCGCTCGCACCATGCCGCACTGTCGTCGCGATCTCCTCGCCCGGCCCGTAGAACACCGGCGTCGTCACCGTCGCCGTACCGTGCCCGGCCAGGGTGAAGCCGGCCCGGCCGGCGTGCTCGAGCGCGGTGAACTGTTCCGCGACCGTGCGGCGGTCGGCAACCGACCAGCCCCACTGGCTCCAGCGCGGCGCCGTGGCCTCATAGCTGACCTCGCGCGGCGGCTGCGCGTTGCGGGCGAACACGCGCATCAGCTCCGGCAGGTAGCTGCGCATGTCGTGGATCCAGTACGGGAAGCTGTGCGTCCCTGCGCCGTAGTCGGTGAGCTTGATCGGGACGTGGGTAGCGACCGCGTGGTCGTACATCTGGTGGGTCTCGGCGTGCGCCAGCACTTCGACGGCGCCGAGCGGGATGAACTGCGGCTTGTCGTACGGTCCCGGCAGGCCATTGCCGGTGTAGAGGTGTACGTCCATGCCGCGGAGGTTGGTGACCAGCGTGGTCGGATCGTGGCCCTGCCAGTTGACCTCGTGCCGCGGGAGCGATCCGAAGATGGAAAACGGAGGGACGAAGTCGCTGATGGTCGTGCTGATCGGAAAGGATTGGAACAGCGGCTTGAGGTTGCCGTAGGCGATGTCGACCGCACCCGAGAACGCCGCAGCGGAGACGAACAGGTCCGGATGCCGGGTGGCAGCGACCATCGACCCGAACCCGCCTTGCGAAAGACCCGCGACCGCACGTCCCGAGCGGTCAGCCACGGTTCGGAAGTTCTCGTCGACCCAGGGGATCAGCTCCCGGACCTGAAACGTCTCCCACTGGTTCGGCCCCAACGACGTGTGCCGGTCCAGCCAGTTGGAGAACCACCCGTCGCCGACACCGAAGCCCACATCCGGCATCACGACGATCAGCGGCAGGCTCCGGGTGAGACCTTCGATGTCGCCGTACGCCGTCCACGAGTTGGCGTTCTCGCCGGTCCCCGCGTAGAGGAAGAGCGTGGGATAGCGGCGAGCGACGTGAGAGGCGTAGCCGGTCGGCAGGAGCACTCGGACATTCACCGGCTTGCCGAGCGCGGCGGTGTCGACGGTGGCGTTGACCTCGCGCGCGTCGACCCGGCGCACCGCGGTGACGTGCAGGCCGTGACCGCTTCGCAGATGCGGTGCCGGAGCCGGCGCGGCGGAGCTGATCGTCGCAACGACTGCCAGGCTGAGCGTCACGAGAGCCAGTAGCAGGCACGCGGTGCTGAGCGGCCGCCGCGTCATCGCGCCGGCTTCTTGGTGGCGGCCCTCGTCGTACGCCGGGAACGCTGGCGCGGCGCCGGTGACTCCGTGGGCGTTGCCCCGAGGAAGACGGCGCGAGCCAGGTCGTCGCGCTCGATCAGGTCCGCCGTACGACCCTCGAACCTGATCGCGCCCTTCTCCATGAACACCGCACGTTCGCAGATCGACGCGGCCACGTTGAGGCTCTGCTCGACGAGCACGAGGGCGACACCGGTCGCGCGGATCGACTCCAACGACTCGAGCAGTGTCGCGACCACGGTCGGCGCCAACCCGAGCGAGAGCTCGTCGATGCAGAGCACGGTCGGTCGCAGGATCAGCGCCTTGCACAGCGCCAGCTGCTGCTGCTCGCCGCCGGACAGCGTGCCCGCCCGCTGGTCGCGGCGCTCGGCGATGCGAGGGAAGATCGCATAGGCGTCGTCCAGCCGCGCTTTCAGCTGCCGGGTGTCGCGCCGCAACACGAAGCCGGCCATCTGCAGGTTCTCCGCGACGGTGAGATCGCCGAAGATCGCCCTTCCGCCCGGGACGAGGGCCAGGCCGTCTCGCACTCGCTGCTCGGCCGAAGTTGCGCTGACGTCACGGGCCGACAGCTCGACCCGGCCGCGGCTCGGCCGCTCGAGCCCCGCCGCGACCCGCAGCAGCGTCGACTTGCCCGCGCCATTGGTGCCGAGCAACGCGAGGGCTTCACCGGGGGCGACCGCCAGCGACACGTCGAAAAGCACCTGGAGACGCCCGTAGGAGAAGTCGACGTTGCGCACCGCGAGAGCGCTCGTCATCGCGCACCGGACCGGGCGACGGCGATCTCATTCGTGCCGAGGTAGGACGACACGACGAGCTCGTTGTGGCGAATCTCCTCCGGGCTTCCGGATGCGATGACCCGGCCACCGGACAGCGCGTAGACCCGGTCACACAGGCCCATCAGCAAGGGCATGTCGTGCTCGATGACCAGCACGCTGCAGCCGAGCGAGTCGCGGACCTGACGAAGCAACGGTCCGAACGCTTCGGCGTCGCGCTGCGCGAGGCCCGCGGTCGGCTCGTCGAGGAGCAGCACCTTCGGCGCCGCGGCGAGCTGCGTCGCGATCTCGCAGACTCGGCGAGTGCCGGTCGACAGCTCGCCGGTGAGGGTGTCGGCCCACGGCTCGAGATTGAGCGTCGAGATGATCTCCTCGACCGTCGCCTTCGCTCGCCGTTCGGTCATCCGGCTCCACGGCGCGGCAACCGCGCTCGACAACAGACTCGACCGCTGGCGCGATGCGAGGGCGACCCGCAGCGCCTCGCGGACGGTCAGCCCGGGGAACAGCCGCGCCTCTTGGAAGTTGCGGCCGAGCCCGAGATGCGCCCGCTGGTCAGGAGCGAGGTTCGTGACAGCGCGGCCGAACACCCGGACGCTGCCGGCGGTGGCGGCGAGATGGCCGGACACCACGTTCATCAAGGTCGTCTTGCCCGCGCCGTTCGGTCCGATCAGGCCGACGATCTCCCCGGTGCGGACCTCGAGGTCGACGTCAGAGAGGATCACCCGGCCGCCCAGCTTCGTGGCAAGGCCCGCCACTTCGAGCGGTGCACCCTCGGCGGTCTCGGCCACGGTTTCGACGTCGCGCGCGACCGATGCGAGGAAGCGCTCCCATCCGCTCTGCGCGATGCTCGCGATCCCGCCCGGGCGGATCAGCGGGATGACGACAAGGCCGATGCCGCCGAGCAGCAGCTGGAACCCGATCTGCTGACCGAACGAACCGAACACCGCAGTCAGGTGGGGGCTGATGAAGAAGGCGGGTACGTAGATCACCAGCGCTCCCGCAATGGCACCGGCGACGGAGCCGAGGCCGCCGATGACCGCCGGAGCAAGCAGGACGAGGGAGAGCTGAGCGGGCACGAGGTCGATGGACATGGTCTGCCAGGCGAGCCCCCAGACCACACCGGCCGCGGCGACCATTGCCCCGGAGAGCGCGAGGGCCCCGAGTCGCACGGACGTCGGCGTGACCCCGAAGCTGGACACCGCACGCGGGTTGTCGCGAGCAGCCACCATGAGCTGGCCGGGCAGTGATCGGCGTACCGCGCGGCTCGCGACCGCGACGAGGACGAGCAGCGCAACCGCGACGTAGTACAGCCCGAGCTGGGAATGCAGGATCCCGAAGGGTGAGAGCCCGACGTCGTTGACGATGACCGCGGCGTTGCCCGGCGTGCCTATCCAGGACTGGTTGAACAGCCACGTCGGAGCGACCACCGCCAGGCCGAGCGTCGTCACCGCGAGAGCGAGCCCGCCGCTGCGCACGGCTGGAATGGCCACGATCAGCATCAGCACGGCACCGGCCACTGCCGCGATCAGCAGGATCAGCGGCAGCGAAAGGTGGTGGGCGCCGAGCTTCGCGGTGAGATAGGCGCCCAGCCCGAGCAACGCGAAGTGGCCGAGGCTCACCTGGCCGGACCAGCCGACCAGCATCGTCAGCGAAACGCTCGCGATCGCCATCACGACGACGACCAGCAGGTCGAAACGGCTGCTGAGGGAGTTGAAGAACGGCACGACCGGGATCACCACCGCGATCGCCAGCCCGAACAGGCCCAGCAGCGGGGCCTGCGCCCGCACGACGAACCGGTCGCGGACCGCCGCTGGTATCAGCGTGGGCCGGAACTCCTCGCTTGCCGCGAGCTCTCCGGAGCGCAGTGCGCCGAGTGCCCTGGCGCGAACGATGACGATGAGCGCGACGAGTCCGAACACCACCAGCTCGGACGGGCCGCTGCTGCTCGTCTGCGACAACGTGATCTGCTCCGCTTCGCCGATGAGCAACCCGCCGAGCAGCGCCATCGGCACGCTGGTGAAACCGCCGAGCGCGGCCGCACCCAGCGCGCGCAGCAGCAGGTCGGGACCGAAACCCGCGGCGTTGTCGGTGCCCTGGCTGGGCGCCTGGAGCACTGCGGTCACCGCACTGAGACCGCCGGCGAGCGCCCAAGCGAACGCGTTGACGCCACGCAGCGGGATGCCGCACAGCCGGGCCGCATCGGGGTTGGTGGCGCAGGCGCGGATCGCCTTCCCCCAGATGCTCAGCCGCAGGAAGACCGTCAGCGCGATGACGAGCACCGGCACCAGGATGAGAATCAGGATGTGCTGCCCGCCGAGCACGATGCCGGCGACGGTGAAGCTCTTGTGCAGCGGCAGCGGATATCCCTTGAACTCCAGCTTCGTCACGTCCGGCTGGACCGCGGGGATGTAGTTGAGCGCCAGCAGCAGCTCGGAGACCCCGACGCTGACGAGCAGCATCGTCGACGGACTGCGCTGCTGCGTGATCAGCCGCCGGATGATCAGCCGTTCGACGAGGATCCCGACCAATGCCCCGACCGCGATGACTGTCGGGAAGGCCGCCCACCAGCTCCAACCGTCGTCGAGCACGAACTTCGACAGCAGCAACGCCGAGAGGGCGCCGAACTGCGCATGAGCGAGGTTGAGGAACCGGTTCGTCTTGTAGACCAGGACGATGCCGACGGCGAGAAGACCGTAGGTGAGACCGCTGATGAAGCCGAGAACCAGCCCGCCTTCCATGGTCTAGTACGCCGGTCCGAACGCAGTGACCGTCTTCCAGCAGCGACAGTAGGAGTGGTACTCGATCTCGCGTTGGAAGCTGCCGCCGGTGAGCTGGCCCGGTCGGTTCCACACCGAGTCGCCGTCGTACGCCGACCGGAACCGGCCCATGGTCCCGAGGTGCTCGACCATGCTGGTCGGCGACGGGTTCACCCCGTCGTTGTTGATCGCCTGCGCCAGGAAGAAGATCAGGTCGCAGAAGCTGCTGGCTCCGTCGTCGGTGTTCTCGTTCTTGATGCCGGGCAGCTTGTTGGCCAGCAGGATCTTGTTGCAGAGCAGCTCGCGAGGCGAATGGATGCCGGAGTTGAGCTCGCCGGAGCGAGTGCTCGTGATCGCGATCGCGCCGTTGAAGTTCTTCGTCCACTTCGAGGCGCCGTTGCCGGTGGTGGTGGTGCCGTAGTCAGAGGTCAGCCAGGTCGGATACCAGTGCTGCTGGTTGGCGTAGCCCACGTAGTTCTCGTTGTTGAACACGGTCGACGCGAGGAAGACGGTGCTCGCTCCCGCGGCGTGTGCCTTGATGACAGCCGCGAGGATCTGCGTCGGCGACCCGATCAGCTCGCACGACAGGGTGTAGACCACGATCTGGCTGGACTTCACGCCGACGCTGGCGAGATCCTTCGCGATCTCGGCGTTGGCCGACGGCAGGCAGCTGTCCTCGATGATCGCGAGCTTCTTGAACTTCGGTGCCTCGAAGAACCCGTGCGCCGCTGCGCCGAGAATGCCGTCACGCACCTGCTCCTCGGAGGATGCGATCGGGCTGAACAGGTACGGGTACGCCTCGCGCGCCTGCGTCGCTCCGGGGGAGGTGTTCGTCTCCAGCGGCACGTGGTTGCTGATGAAGCACTGCTGCGAGACCGGCGTCACATAGCTGCCGAGGTTGATGACGGCGATGGGCTTGTCCTGCGCCATCTTCAGGCAGGAGGACTGCTGGTTGTTCGAGTCGAGCGGGTTGACCTGGTAGATCTTCACCGCCAGCTTTCGGCCGCAGGCGACGCCACCGTGGTGATTGATGTAGTTCGCGATCGCCTCGATGATCCCGTTCTGGTCCGACGGGATGTTGAACGCGGCGTCCCCGATCGCACCGGCGAGCTGGACGGTCGCCACGTCAACCTTGACCTCGGTCGGGGTGATCCCATCACCGCTCGTCAAGGTCGCTCCGGCGCAGTCGCTCGCCGGCTTGGCGGACCTGCCCGGCTTGGCGGGGTGCCCGCTCGTGGCCCGTTCGGGGGTACGGGAGCCCGGCGTCGTCGCCGACCGACCGCCGCTCACGGCAGTTCCCGGCGGGGTCGTCGGGCCTCCGGGCAGGGCGGGGGTGGTCGGGGTGGTCTGCGCGGGAGAGGTCGGACCGGCGTTGTGGTGGTGCGAACCCGGGCCCGGTGGTACGACGACGCTCGTCGGGCCGCTCACGGGGAAGCCGGTCGAGGACGAGGAGGTGGCGACTGGCACCAACGCGAACGCCAGAAGAGTCAGCACGACGGCAGTGGCCAAGACCGCGGCCCAGCGCTCGGCGCGCGGCCCCTCTCTCAGCCACAGCCGGAACTGCGCGAACGGCGGCACCCCGAGCTCCCGTCCTCGAAAGGTAGAACGCGGTTCTACCTCAGCAAACTAGGTGCTTCCAGTCAATAGACCTTCCGGCACAGCGGCCCGCGACAGCTCACGAGGCGAGATACGTCGCGAGCAGGGTCAGTGCCAGTACGGCAAGCCACACATCAGTGAACATCCTGAGCCACCGCGGTGCGGTGCGAACGTCCATGAACTGCTGAACGATGAGCCGCACCTTGACGGCTCCCAGCGCGAGCCCGATGACGGCGACGGTCGTGTTCGCCTTCGCACGTCCGGTGTCGAAGGAGATAGTGACTGCCCACGACGCGACGGTCAGCACGCCGGCGACCAGCCACGTGGTTGTCAGGCGATGACTCGGGTGGCTGGCTGAGCGTGATGGGGATGTCATCAGTCACCGCATTACGTAGAGCACGACGAAGATCAGCACCCAGAGCAGATCGACCATGTGCCAGTAGATGCCGCAGGCTTCGGTGAGCCACCTGCGCGGATCCGGCTGGCGAAGCTCGCGGAGCGCGACTCCGAGAATGATCAGGCCGATGATGACGTGCAGCAGATGCACCCCGGTGAACATGAAGTAACAGGCCAGGAAGGTGCCCTTGCCGAGAGTGTGGCCGTCGTGGACTTCCACACTCCATTCCGCGATCTTGATGGCGACGAACAGCGCACCGCATCCGGCGCCCGCGCGAATCAGACGCGCGGCACGAGCCGGGTGATCGCCGGTGACTGCCCGCACACCGCCGGCGACGAACCACGAGCTGGTGAGCAGGACGAGCGTGTTCAGCGCACCGGTGGTGACGTTGAGATCGTGCTGCGCCAGGACGAAGGCCGCGTGCTGCTTGACCCGGTAGGCCATGAAGACGACGAAGTAGACGCCGAAGATGACCAGGTCGCCGAGCACGAAGACCCACATGTGAACGTCGCCCGGAATGCGCTCCTCATCCTCCGTCGCTGGTACGGCGAGGCCTGCGATCGCCGTCACGCCTGGATCGTCTCGCCAGCCGGTTGGGTCTCGATCGCCTGCCGCGTGGTGTAGATGAGCGCAACGAGGAAGACGCCGAAGATGAGCGTCCCCTCGTAGAACGCGAGCGCGCCGTTCCAGGCAAAGGGCCCGGTGCGGTAGATGAAGCACGGGATGGCGATGACCTCCGTGACGATCTGCCAGATGCCGACGTACGCCAGCCATCGCGGATAGATCCCGTTCTTGTCGAGCAGGATTGCGATCGAGAGCACAAGGTAGTTAGTCGCGAAGCAGCCGAGTGAGCCGACGAACGTCAAAAAGGTCGTGTCGTAGAGGAGATGGAGCAGCTGCGGGTCGCGGTCAGGCCGGAATGCGCCGACGAGGAAGGAGAACGCTCCGAGCAGGCAGCCCGGGATTCCGCCGACCGCGAGCGTGGCGATGTAGCTGTAGGCGAGCACGGGGTTCACCGACATCCGCTTCATCTGATAGGCGACGAGTCCGCCGCAGATGCCCGCACCGCTGATGAAGATGAGCAGCAGCACGAACCCGATCTGGATTCCGGTGCGATGCGCGGCGAAGAAGTGGACCACGCCGGCTGTTGACTTCGTCGGCGACTGAGGTGGCATCACACGGGTGAGCGGGACGAAGACGATGCCGAAGATCAGGTAGAAGAACGGCATCACCCACCAGCACAGCCACAGGTCGCGATTGACCTTCGGTCGACGGAGCTTCTCTGGCTGTCCGACGACGGCGGCTGACGCGGCGCTCGTCATGCCACACCGTCGATCTCGGCTTGCTCTCTCGCAATGGCACGGCGCAGCACGAAGAACATGACGACCAGGAACGCGCCGTAGGACACGATCCGTAGCCAGAACGCGATGAAGCCGTTCCAGGCCAACGGTCCGCTGCGCATCGCGGCGGCGCCCGCGGCAGGAGCCATCAGGACCGAGATCACTACGCAGAAGGGCGTCACCCATTTCGGGAAGATCGGGGTCGCACCCGCGTCGAGCCACACCGCGATCGCGATGCACATGCACTGCCCGATGATCATCCCCACCGGTGCGGTGAAGACGATCCAGGCGAAGTCGTTCAGCATCTGCGTGATGGCGGGATCACGATCTGGACGAAACGCCGCGATCAGCCAGAACAGGTCTGCGATCGCCAGGAGGGTCGCGCCGCTGACAACAGCCGACAAGTAGCAGTAGGCCAGCACTTGGGTGTCCGTCGCCATGCGTTTGAGCTGGTGCACGATCACGGTGAAGAACGGGACCAGCATGATTGCGCAGACGTTGAAGATGATCATGCTGGCGCGAATGCGATCGGTGTGCGCGACGTAGAACTGCGCCACTCGGGTGGCCGACCAACTCGCCGGCATCGGGGGAAAGAAGCCCGGGAAGAGCAGGAAGGCCAGCAGCAGGAACCCGCCGAACACCGCAGAGATCCAGAGACTGATCGATTGTGCTGCAGTCGATGCCGCAGGAGCGATCGCGCGGGTGGCTCGTAGCTCGCTGGTCGAGGTGTCCACGGTCCCTCCTGGTGCGTAGCCGATCGGCTATGCGCGGCTAGCCTAACGGCTACTCGCCAGGTGGTCGGCCGGGAATCTCGAACGTGCGGCGGGCGACCTTGAGCAGGGCCTTCCGGAGGGTGGCGTCGTCGAGATCGACGACCAGGGGGTGTACGAGCGAGACACCCATCGCGCCGGCGAGCAGCGCGACGGAGACGCGAGCCTCCGGGGTAGTGCTTCCGCCGATGAGCGTTCCGTAGATCTGCGTGAGGACGAACGTCAGTTCCTCGTCGCTGGCGAGCAGCCGGATCATCACCGGGTCGTTCTGTAACGCTCGCACCCATCGGCGACGTGCTACCGCCATGTCGACGACCGCGACGAGGAGCGCGGCTCTCGCCTTGGTTTTCGACGGCTCCCGCTGGGCGGTCTCTAGGGCAGCCTCGAGGTGGCGGAACTCGTGCTGGGCGACGGCTAGGACGATTTCGTCCTTCGTCTTGAACTGGTGGTAGACGGCCGCTTTCGTGACGCCCATGTGATCGGCGATCATCTGCAGCGACGTACCGCTCACGCCGTGCTCAGCGAACAAGGCGAGCGCGGCCTCGAGAACCCGCAGTTGGGCGGGGCTGCGCTCCTTGTCGCGCAACCGCCGGCTCGGAGGCACAGCGGCGGCACGCGTAGCCATGCGCAGGACGTTACGACACCGGTCAGGCTCGTCGCCCCACGGCGTACGAGGTGCTACTGCAGGTAGCCCTCGACCTCGCCGATCGAGCGCGCTTGCGCCTCGTCCGGGTTCTGGCCGGCCTCGCGGCGAGCCTGTCGCTGGCGCAGCAGGTCCCAGCACTGGTCGAGCTGTTCCTCGAGGTGTCGGCGGCGCTCGTGATTCTCACTACCGCCGGCGAGAGAGTGCTCCTCGTCGACGAGCGCCTTGATCTGGCTCAGGATGTCCGCGTCCGTGGTCATCGTCTGCCTTCCGGGGTCAGCACGGTTGAGAATCCCACACGCACTGCGCACCCAAACACCTAGTTGGCGATTGGTATCCCGGACAGGTGTTCGGACTGCTGCCTGCGCCGGCCGAAACGACGCGCTGGTGTCAGTGGTGGCAGTGATCCGGCGGATCTATGTCGAGCGCCGGGTTCTCGTCGAAGAAGCCGTATGGCCGCAGCGTGAAGCCGGTGACCTCGACGGGCATCACCGGGAAGTCCTCGGGGCGTACGACGTGGGTGGAGCCGAAGGTGTGCCACAGGACCACGTCCGTGTCGACCACCGGTCGCTGCTTCTTCACCCACGTCGGCAGGCCGGTGTGTCCCGGATTCAGGTTGGCGTAGTCACTCGCGGCATGAAGCTCCCGTGGGTCGTAGGCCGTGACCCACAGCGCGTGCGTCGCGAATGCGGCACGCCGGGCGACGTGGCTGTCGGGTGCGGCGATCATCGTCGGCGTCGCGGCCGGGATGAGCTCGTAGGCAACCGGCTCGCCGACGCCGTTGTGAACGAGCGGGTTCGTGATCTTCCACCGGCGTCCTGTTGCGCTGTTGGCGTCACGCGGTCCCTCGGTCTCGACCACGGTCTCGGCCAGCTCCCAGGCGTGCCCGCCGGTCGGTGTGACCTCGGTCTCGACCACCCGGTTGGTGTTGCCGTCGATGTCGAGGTCGAGCCGGGCGCAGAACAGGTGCTGGTGGTGGGCACCGGCCAGCCCGGGCATGACGAGCCGGGTGCCGACCGGCGCAGTGCCGTCGTCCTTGGCCCGCTCGGTCTGGATGATCCCGGTGAGCTGCACCTCGAGCTGGATCTTCGCGTCCGTGTAGAAGTACCAGCGGAAGGCGTACTCGTAGTTGCCTGCGGTGATCACGCAGTTGACGACGAAGCGCCGGCTGCGCCGGGACTGCACGTCTCCCGAATGCAGGTCGGTGTGCTTCCACGCCAGACCGTGGTCCTCCTCGTGCAGGCAGATCGCGTTGCGCTGCACATAAGGGTTGCCCCAGTCGTCGGCCATGACGACGTCGCAGTAGGTGATGTCCCCGACGCAGTCGCAGCCGAGCTCCAGCGAGTTCACGAACTTGCCCATCGACAGCTCACCGGCGTCGAAGGTGTTCTTCCAGCGCGTGCTCGGCGACAGGCCGCCGTACGGGACGACCATCTCCGACACCGACAGCCGGTGAGCGATCGATCGGCCACGGTAGGTGACGTTGTGGATCACCAGGCCGGTCACGGGATGCATGGTGAAGCGGAAGCTCCAGCCCTCCCACGACACGTGGTTGGTCTCGAGGGTGAACGACGTCCCGTGCGGCTGCGTGATCTCGATCGGCTTGGCCGATCCCCGCGGCGTACGGGCATGTTCGCCGTCGTACCGGCTCTGCGTCCGCGGCACTTCGCGGGCGTCGACGTCGAGCACGTCGATCACCTCAACGGTGTCGAGGTCGATCGTCGCGACCAGTCCGTCGAGCGGGTGCGCGTACCCGTTGTCGGTGCGGTCCGCGCGCCAGTACGCGACCGCGCGGGCGATCCTTCGGGTCGTGCCGTCGGCGAGCAGCTCCCATGGCTCGTCGAACCGGCCGGCGGGCCACGGGTCGATCTGCACGCTGCTCATGTCCTCGACGCCACGGGCGGCGCAGGCGGCGATGAACCGCGGATCGTTGCGGGCCGCCTCGCCAGCGGCGTAGAGCTCCATCGCGCCGTACGGCGGGTGTGAGTCGAGCACCTCCTCGAAGCTGGTGATCTCGCCGCGCGTGGCGGACACGACGACCACGTAGGCGACCCGGCTGCTCGGCGAGCGCAGCAGGTACTGCACGCGGCGATCCACCGGGGATCCCGGCGAGTGCGCCGCGAGCTCGTCCTTGTCTGGCTCGAACAGCGCGGCGACGTGGACGATCGTGTCGGCGGGGATCCGGGCGTCCGCGCGCCAGACCGCGGTTGCGGCGCGAACTTCGTCGACGGTCAGCGGGTCGAGGGGGTGCGGCGCGGCGGCTGGGGCTTCGAAGGTCATCGGCAGTTTCCTGACGTGCGTGTCATGTTCGGCACGGCACAGGATCCCATCTCCCGCGGCGGCGCGCAGCGACCCCCAGGGCGTGCCGAGGACCGCCCCCCTCAAAGTGATCCGAACGTAATGCGCCGACGAAGACGTCAGCGAGGCCGCGACTGCGCTGGCCCGCAACAGGAGGTACGTGATGGGTGAGTTCGGTCCCTGGCATCTGCTGATCCTCGCGGCTGTCTTCGTGGTGCTGTTCGGGGCCAAACGGCTGCCGGAGGCGGCACGATCGCTTGGCAAGTCGGCGCGCATCATGAAGAGCGAGCTGCACGCGCTGCACGACGAGACGCCCGCACCGGTCGCGGCGGCTCCGTCCGTCGAGGCGCACTGACCTCTCGATGAGACTGCCCCGTCCGGCGCGGGCTGGCGTCCACTCCAGCCCCGACGGGCGGATGTCGCTCGAGCAGCATCTGCGAGAGGCGCGCCATCGGGTCTTCGTCTCGCTGGCCGCCGTCGCAGCCGCGACCGCTCTCGCGTACGTGTTTCACGCCACGCTGTTGCATGCGATCGAACGCCCGTACTGCGGCCTGCCGTCGAGCGACCGGCTGGTCGGTGACCGGTGCACCCTCGTTGCTTTCGGCGTGCTCGATGCGTTCACGGTGACGCTGAAGCTCTCGCTGTACGCCGGAGTCGTCCTCGCATCTCCGGTGTGGCTGTTCCAGGCCTGGCGTTTCATCACCCCCGGGCTCTATGCGCACGAGCGGCGCTACGCCGTCTCCTTCGTGGTCGCGTCGATCACCCTCTTCGCGTTGGGGAGCGCGTTCGCGTGGCTGACGCTGGGCAAGGGGCTGCACTTCCTGCTCGGGTTCGCGCACGGCGGTGTGACCGCGTTGCTGAGCTTCTCCAGCTATCTCTCGTTCGTCGTCGCGATGGTGCTCGTCTTCGCGGTGTCGTTCGAGCTCCCGCTCGTGGTCGTCATGCTCAACCGCATCGGAGCGGTGTCAGCGCAGCGGCTGCGGAAGGCCAGCCGCGGCGTGCTCTTCGGCATCTTTGTGTTCGCGGCAGTCGCAACGCCGAGCCAGGACCCGTTCACGATGTCCGCACTGGCCGTCCCGATGTGCCTGCTCTTCGGTGTCGCGGTCCTCGTCGCCTCGCTGCACGACCGACGAGTCGCGGCCGAATGCTGAGCAACGTCGGGCTGCCGGAAGTGCTGTTGCTCGCCGTGATCGGCTTGCTGGTCTTCGGTCCCGAGCGACTACCGAAGGCGGCCGCGGAGGCGGGCCGCTTGCTCCGGCAGCTCCGGCAGCTCGCACACAACGCGAAGGCTGAGCTGGCGAGCGAGCTCGGCCCTGAGCTCGCCGACCTCGACCTCGAATCACTGCATCCGCGCCGGCTCGTCGAGGAGCACGTCTTCAAAGACGGTTGATCCGATTCCCTCTCGGCGACGAATCCACAGTGTTCCTATCGGGACAGTCGACTAGGAGGCACGGTGTCAGATTCCATCGACGGCGCCGCGATGTCGAGCCTCATGGAAGAGTCGCAAGACCTCCATGCGGACGCGATGCGCGAGAGCCGTCTTCAGCTCGACGACTATGTGGCTGCAGCCAAGGCTTCGTCATCCGGCAACGACGTTGCCGTCCTGCAGACCGCGGCTTCGATCGAGAACCTGGCCGTCGCGACGTACGGCGTCGCACTCGGCCTGCCGTTCATCGGTGGATCGTCGGCGAACGGTGTGGTCAAGGCGTTCGCCCAGATGACGATGAAGCAGCACCAGGACCACGCAGAGGGCTTCAACGCGGCGGTCACCAACCTCGGTGGCAAGCCGCAGAACAGTCCGGACCCGAAGTACCTCGCTTACGTCAACTCCCAGAAGCCGAAGCTGACCAACGCCGGGGCTGTCGTCGGACTGGCCATCGCTCTCGAAGACGTTGCGGCGCAGACCTACACCAAGAACGTGTCGCAGGTCTCCACCGGCGATCTCCGGCAGCTGTTTGCGGGCGTCGCCGGCGTCGAGGCCCAGCACAAGGCGATTCTCCTTGCGGTCCAGGCCCTCCTTGCCGGTGGCGCACCGCAGCTGATCGCGCTTCCGCCGAACCTCGGCAAGCTGCCGAAGGCGGCCGGCAGCGTCGGCTTCCCCGACGCCTTCTACCCGACCAAGTCGGCCTCCCCGGCCAGTGAAGGAGCCGTCAAGTGAACCGGCGTGCGAGGAACCAAATCGCGGTCTCGGATCGCGAGCTCGCGGGAATGACTCGCGACCTCGACGGGCTGCACGAGGAGTCGATGGGCCAGGTCCGCGACAACATGGCCGCGCTCACCGAGCGGCTCGCGTCGGTCGCGCAGGCACCCGCGAGCCGGCGCAACTTCCTGCTCGGCTCGTTCGCGGTGGTGGGTGCGGGCGCCTTGGCGGCATGCGGCGGCTCGAGCAGTGCCGGCAGCTCGGCAGCGAAGGGGTCGACGAGCTCGCCCAGCGGTTCGTCGCCGTACAGCGGCGATCTGAAGGTCGTCGCACTCGCGGCCGCGTTGGAAAACCTTGCCGTCGCGGGCTACGGACTCGTGCTGGCCAACGCCGGCAAGGGCGTGTACGGCAAGGTCCCGCCGGCGATCGCGCAGTTCGCCACAGTGGTCCAGAAGCAGCACAGCGACCACGCCGCGGCATGGAACGGAGTGCTCCGCAGCGCCGGCCTCCCGCAGGTCAGCGGCACACCGTTGACGATCGCTCCGCAGGCGGTGTCGGCGCTCAAGTCGGCGAAGACCCTGCCGGACGTGGCGAAGGTCGCGCTCGGGCTCGAGAACACCGCGGCGCAGACCTACGTCTTCGCGGCGGCGAACGTGACCGACCCGGGCGGCATCGCGACGGCGGCGTCGATCGCGCCGGTCGAGGCGATGCACGCCTCGATCCTGTCGTTCGTGCTCGGACAGTACCCGGTGCCCAACTCCGACATCGGCATCACCGGCGCGGTCCAACCGTCTGCGCTGACGGCGTAGGGGCCGCCACCATGACGATGACCCGGGTCCGGCGCCCTGCTGTGGTTATCACCCTGCTCGCGCTGGCCAGCGCGCTCGCGGGATGTAGCTCAGCGAACTCCGGCGGGGACGCCGCCGGACCCGGGTCATCCTGCGTGACGGTCAGCGGGTCGGCCGCGAAGGTCACGATCGTGGGCTTCACCTTCCGTCCCGCGTGCATCTCGGTGGCGCGCGGCACGACGGTGACGTTCACCAACGAGGACAGCGTCACGCACACCGCGACGGGATCGAGCTCGGGTGGCTTCGACTCAGGCGACCTGAACCACGGCCAGACCTACCGCCACGTGTTCACCACGCCGGGGACTTACGACTACCTCTGCGACATCCACCAGTACATGCACGGCGAGATCGTCGTCCGCCGGTAGCGGGTGCCGTGAACCGGATCGAGCCAGAGGTCGTGAACTCAAGATGATGAGGCGCTACGACGGACCGATCGACATCGTGCTGCGACTGCTGGCCGCGGCCGGCCTGGTGGTCGACGCGGTCGTTCACCTGAACTTTGCAAGCCGTTACGACCCGATAGGCGGAACGCTGTCGCAAGGTGATGTCTTCCGGATCGAGTCGGCGGTTGCCCTGCTCGTCGCGGCCGCGCTGCTCGTGGGACCGTGGCGCCAAGCGAGCTACCTCGTCGCGTTCCTCGTCGCGGCGTCAGCGTTCGGCGGCGTGATGCTCTACCGCTACGTCGACGTCGGGGCGCTCGGCCCGATCCCGAACATGTACGAGCCGGTCTGGTTCGGTCAGAAGACTCTGTCGGCGTACGCCGAGGCGGCTGCCGCGGTCGCGGCGCTGATCGGCTTCCTTCGAGCGATGCTGATCGCCCGCCGACCGTAGCCTCGAGCGGATGAGGCCCGCGCTGCATCGGTGGGGCGTCGCCAGCGCCGCAGCGTCGTTGCTCGCGTTCGCGTCGGTCGCGCCCGCCGCTGTGGCATCCACGGCGGACAGGCCGGCGGTGACTGCCTTTCAGGAGGTTGGCGACCCGAACTCACTGATCACGCGCAGCGCCGCTGCGATCACCACGGTGGGCGTCGACGGGGTTGCGCTGGCCGCTGACGGCACCGGCGTTCACCCCCCGGACGCGAAGGCGCTCGCGTCGATGCGGGTGGCCCACCACGACGGGTTGCGCGCCGAGTTCCTGGTCAGCAACTGGGACGACCGCATCAACGACTTCTCGCCGAGGATCGCGCGGCGGCTGCTCACCAGCAGGGACAACGTCGCTCAGGTCGCGGCCGAGCTGGCGGGGGACGTCCGGCGTCAGGGCTGGGATGGCGTCTCGATCGACCTCGAGTCGTTGTCGGCGGGCGACGCGGCAGGCCTGGTCGGCTTGCTCGACGCACTGCGGTCGGAGCTACCCGGGGCGGCATCGATCAGCGTTTGTATCTCGAACTCCCTCACCGACTCCGAGTACCGCAACCGTGGGTACGACCTTGCCGGCATCGCGCGATCGGGCGCCCGAGTGATCCTCATGGCCTACGACGAGCACGGCACCTGGGAGGACCAGCCGGGGCCGGTCGGAGCGTTGGCCTGGCAGCGCAAGGGCCTCGCCGCCCTGCGTGCGGAGGTGCCGGCGCGACAAATCGACCTCGGTCAAGCCGGCTACGGCTACGCGTGGCGGCCGCATCGCAACGTGCAGCTCAGTGACGCGCAGGCGAGGCGGTTGGTCGCCGCGGACCGCGCCACCGCAACGTTCGACCCGTCGGTCGGCGAGTGGACCGCAGAGCTGTCGGACGGCTCGACGCTGTGGTGGGCCGACGCTCGCTCCTTCCGGCTCCGGGTGGCGCTGGCCCGGGCGCAGCACCTGCACGGTCTCGCGGTGTGGGACCTCGGCGACTCAGACCCGCTGCGGCTCTAGGCCTTCGTGACCTTCGCTGCCGCCTTCGCGGCCTTCTTCCCCTCCCGCACCTTCAGCAGCGTCGCGCCGTCGGTGATGTCTGCCACTGACAGCAGCGTGCCCTTCTTGCCGAAGTCGCCAGCCGCGTCGCGCCAGCCGCGGGGCGTCACGCCGTACTGCTTGCCGAGCAGCGCGACGAAGATCTTCGCTTTGTGGGCGCCGAATCCAGGCAGCGCCTCGACCCGCTTGCGGAGCTCGTCGCCGTTCTTGGCGCCGGTCCAGATGCCCGCCGGGTCGCCGTCGTAGTCGGTGACGATCAGCCGGCACAGCTGCTGGACTCGGCCGGCCATCGAGCCGGGGAACCGGTGAATCGCCGGCGGAGTCGCGAAGATCTTCGCCAGCGCCTCGGGGTCGAAGTCGGCGAGCTCCTTCACGTCGAGGCCGTGGCCGAGTCGCTCGGTGAGGGTCAACGGGCCGGTGAACGCCCATTCCAGTGGCATCTGCTGGTCGAGCACCATCCCGATCAGCAGCGCGAGCGGATCGCGTGAGAGCAGCGCGTCCGCGTCGGGACGCTGCGCGAGGCACAACTCAGGCATGCGCTCACCGTAGAGACCGATCGTGCCGCGCGCATCATGGAGCAATGCGTATCGCCGCCAGCGGCCCCGCCGTCCTGCTCATCGCCGGCCTTGCCGCCGCGGGGTGCGCGTCCAGCTCGAGCGGCGGGAACCCGCCGGTCCCGTCGACCGCACCGCCTGCCGCGGCAGCGCTGCCCACGATCCCCGAGAAGTTCACGCTGCTGCCGTGCCCGTCGCCGGCGAAGACCACCCTCGCGCTGGAGGGCTGCGCCGAGCATCGAATCGTCGCCCTCGACGCACAGGTCAGCTCGACCGCCCGCGAGGTCTATGCCGGCGTGCAGACCGGCGCCGAGCAGCAGCAGGTCGTGCAGTCGCTGACGGCGTGGATCGCCGCCCGATCCGCCGCCTGCACCAAGGCGATGCAGAAGTACGCCGGCGGCACGCTGGCCCCGGTCGCCTACGCGAACTGCGAAGTCACACAGGACAATAAGGAGCTGACCGCGCTCCACGCCATTACCGGATCCACAAGCCCCTGACCTCGCCGAAAAACTTCGCATCTCGATGTCGAAGAGCCGTGCACCCGTTCGACGTACCCGCGAAACAGCAAACTCACAGACGGAGGACTGGTCGACATGCCGCGATTCATGGGATTCGTGCGGATGGAAGAGGGCATCGGGGCACCGCCGCAAGCGCTGTTCGACGCGATGGACGTCTACATCGCCGAGCAGGCCGCGAAGGGCGTGTTCCTCGACGGCGGGGGCCTGTACGGCACCGAGGACGCCGTCAACTTCGTGGTACGCAACGGCGAGACGACGCGCGTCGACGGCCCCTACGCCGAGGCCAAAGAGGTCGTCGGCGGGTGGGCCATCCTGCAGTACGACACGGTCGAGGAGGCCATCGCCGGCCAGCGCGAGTTCGCCGAGCTGCACGCGAAGCACTGGCCGGAGTGCTCGATGGTCGCGACCATGCGTCAGATCTCAGACGCTCCTCCGGAAGCCGCTGACGCCTGAGCGCAAACCGGCGTGAGGGCCGCCGCACACCCTGGTGACTGCGGCGGCCCTCGGGCAGCCGTCCCTAGGCTGGCTTCGTGCCGGCAGAGGCGACCGAGCAGACGATCATCGCCGTATGGCGAGCCGAGTCGGCACGGCTCGTCGGTGCCTTGACCCGGATGACCCGCGACATCGACCTGGCCGAGGATCTCGGCCAGGACGCGCTGCTCGCCGCTCTCGAGCAGTGGCCTCGCGAAGGTGTGCCGGCAAACCCGGCGGCCTGGCTGATGACCACCGCAAAGCGCCGTGCGATCGACGGCTTCCGCCGTGCGGAGAACCTTCGCCGCAAGACCGCGGAGCTCGGTCACTCCCAGCTGCAGGGAGAGCAGGAGCTGATGCGCGATCTCGACAGCCAGGTCGACTACATCGAGGACGACGCGCTGCGGCTCATCTTCTTGTGCTGTCACCCGTCGTTGAGCCCGCAGTCGCGCGCGGCTCTCACGCTGCGGCTGGTGGGCGGCCTGACGACTAGCGAGATCGCCCGCGGCCTGCTCGCCAACGACGCCGCAATCGGTCAGCGCATCTCCCGCGCGAAGAAGACGTTGTCCGATGCGGGCGCGACCTTCGAGCTGCCGACCGGCGCGGACCGCACCCGGCGGCTCGACGACGTCATGGCAGTGATCTACCTGATCTTCAACGAGGGCTACTCGGTCACCGCCGGCGAGGACTGGATGCGTCCGGATCTGACGATCGAGGCGACGCGGTTGGCGCGGATGCTGTCGATGCTGGCGCCCGACGAGCCCGAGGTGTGGGGGCTCCAGGCCTTGCTCGAGATCCAGAACTCGCGGATGGCTGCCCGCCTCGACGAGCGCGGTCAGCCGGTCCTGCTCGAAGCTCAGGACCGCACGCGATGGGACCCGTTGCTCATTCGGCGCGGCCTCGCCGCGCTGCGGCAGGCGGAGACGCTCGCCGCTCGCGGCCGTCCGGTCGGCAAGTACTTCCTGCAGGCCTCGATCGCGTCGCAACACGTGCGCGCGCCGCGGGCGCAGGACACCGACTGGAGTCGCATCGCGGCGCTCTACGACAAGCTGGCGCAGGCGGCCCCTGGTCCGGTGGTCGAGGTGAACCGAGCCGTCGCACACGGGCGCGCCGCAGGACCTGCTGCGGGCCTCGCGATCCTGCGTGACGTGGACGCGACGTCGCTGGCCGGATCGCCGCTCATCCCGAGTGTGCGCGGCGACCTCCTCGAACTGTCCGGTCAGTACGCCGAAGCGGCGAGCGCGTTC
>DASZRO010000021.1 GCA_035550055.1 Mycobacteriales bacterium
GATACGCCGGTCGGGCCGTACGACGAGGTCGCCGCGACCCTGCTGCCGGGCGACGGCAGTGCCCACGGGCACATCCCGTTCATCGTGGTCGACTCGCTGCCGAGTGTCGTCGGCGGTCGGGCGAACTGGCTGCTGCCGAAGGCACTTGCCAGCTTCGACTGGGACGGCGACGAGAACGCCGTCACGATCGGCGCTGGCCAACCGGCGACGCCGGCGTGGACGATCCGGGTGGCGTTCGAGGCCGCCGGCGACGCGACCACGATCTCGCTCGCCAACCACGTCCAGCAGGTCAGCACGGACGGCGCCGTACGCCGCTTCTCCGGGACGATGAGCGGCACGATGCGACCGGCGTCGGTGACAGTCGACGGTCACGCCGACGGACCGCTGTCCGCGCTGCTCGTTCCCGGCCGCCACCACGGCACGATGCTCACCGACTGCACGTTCGACTGCGCTGGACTCGACCCGGTCTAACGTCGGCATATGGCGAAGGCTGATCGAGCACGCGATCCCCTTGCCGACCTCAGGCGCATCGCGTACCTGCTCGAACGGGCACACGAGGCGACGCCGCGGGTGAAGGCGTTCCGTACGGCGGCCGCGGTCGTCGAGGAGCTACCGGCCGACGAGCTGGCCAGGCGTGCGGCAAACGACACGCTGAAGGACCTTTCCGGGATCGGCGACACCACGTCGACCGTGATCCGTGAGTCACTCGCGGGCAAGCTGCCGGCGTACCTCGCGAAGCTCGAAGCCGCCCTGCCGCCGGTCAAGAATCCCGGCCGGATGCGGGCCGCTCTCAAAGGCGATCTGCACATGCACAGCGACTGGAGTGACGGCGGCTCGCCGATCGAGGAGATGGTCACCGCGGCTCGCGACCTCGGTCACGAGTACGTCGCCCTGACCGACCACTCGCCACGACTCACCGTTGCCCGCGGCCTGACCGCCGAGCGGCTGCGTGAGCAGATCAAGATCGTGAAACGGCTCAACGAGGAGATGGCTCCGTTCCGGATCCTCACGGGCATCGAGGTCGACATCAACGAGGACGGTTCACTCGACCAGGACGAGGATCTGCTCGCCGAGCTCGACGTGGTCGTCGCATCGGTGCACTCCAAGCTGCGCATGGATGCAAAGCAGATGACCGAGCGGATGGTGGTCGCGGTCGCGAACCCCAACACCGACGTACTCGGTCACTGCACCGGGCGGATGCTCGCCGGTCGCGGTCGACCCGAATCGCAGTTCGATCCGGAGTTGGTCTTCGAAGCGTGCAAGCAGTTCGGTACGGCGGTCGAGATCAACTGCCGGCCCGAACGCATGGATCCGCCGCGCCGGCTGCTGGCGTTGGCGGAGGAGATCGGGTGCATGTTCTCCATCGACACCGACTCCCACGCCCCCGGCCAGCTCGAGTGGCTCCCCAACGGCTGCGAGAAGGCCGACGAGATCGACCTCGACCCGGCACGCGTGATCAACACGAAGTCCGCCGACGCCCTCCTCACCCACCTCTCCCAGTAACGCTGCGTTGGTGGGGCGAACCGCCAGGTGACGCTGCGTTGCTGGGGCGATCGGCCTAGCAACGCAGCGTTGCTGGGGAAGGGGTCAGCTGGTGGGGACGGTCACCGTGTCGCGGCCGCTTCGCAGGACCTTGCCGGGGCGGGCGTCGGTGGCCTGGCCGTCACGGATCGTCTCGACGCCATTGACCAGGACCCGCTTCACGCCGATGCCGCCGGCGGTCAGCCGCGGCGCCCCGCCCGGCAGGTCGAAGTGCAACGCCGCGTCCTCCGACGCCACGGTCTCGGGATCGATCACCACGATGTCCGCGTGATAGCCCTCGCGCAGGTAGCCACGGTCGACGAGGCCGAACAGGTCCGCCTGCGCGCCGGTGATCATCCGTACGGCGGACTCGACCGGCACCAGCTTGCGGCCCCGAATCATGTCGCCGAGGAACCTCGTCGGGAACGGCGCACCCGCCATCCGGTCCAGGTGCGCACCGGCGTCCGATCCGCCGAGCATGATGTCGGGCTCGTCCCACGCCGACTGCCGCAGCGCCCAGGTGTCGGGGTCGTTGTCGTTCGGCATCGGCCAGAGCACGGTACGAAGATCGTCGGCGATCACGATGTCGAGCAGGCAGTCGAACGGGTCCTGCCCACGCTCCGCGGCGATGTCCTTCACGACGCGGCCCTTCAGACCGTCGTTCTCCGGCGCGTAGGTGTCGCCGATGACGTAGCGACCGAACGAGCCGAGCCGCTTGAACACGCCGGCCTCCGGCGCGTTGACCAGCTCGACCATCTTCGCCCGCGTCGCCGGATCCGACAGCCGCTTGATGCGCTCCTCGACCGGGCACTGCAGGATCTCGCCCCACCCTGGGATCAGCCACAGTCCGCAGAAGTTGAGCAGGCTCATGTTCATCGGCACGAGGACCGGCATCGTCAGCGCGACCACCCGCCCACCGAGCTCGCGGGCCCGCGTCGAGGCCTGCAGCTGGCGCGGGATGCGGTCGGGCTCGCGCGAGTCGATCGTCAGCAGGTTCCAGTTCAGCGAACGGTTCGCCGCCGCCGACATCTCGGCGAGCAGATCGATCTCGGAGTCCTCGAACTTGTCGAGGCAGCCCGACACGATGCCTTCCAGGAAGGTCCCCTCGTGCTCACCCACCGCCGTACACAGCGCGAGCAGCTCGTCCTTGCCCGCCATCCGCGAGGCGACCGGCTTGCCCTCACCGTCTGAATGAGTGCGGGACAAGGTTGTCGAGAAGCCGAGACCGCCTGCCTCGATCGACTCGTGGAGTACGGCGACGAGCTGCTTGATCTCGTCATCGGTCGCCTCGCGATCGGTCGCCTCAGCCCCCATCACGTAGCGCCGGATCGCACAGTGTCCGACCAGGAACCCGGCGTTGACCGCGAGGTCCGCGCGCTCGACCGCGTCGAGATACTCGGCGAAGGACTCCCAGCTCCACTCGACGCCGGTCTCGAGCGCCTCGAGCGGCATCCCCTCGACCTTCTGCATCATCCGCCGGATGTAGTCGGCGTCTTCCGGTTTCAACGGCGCCAGCGTGAAGCCGCAGTTGCCGCCGAGCACCGTCGTCACACCGTGCTCGTTGGAGGGCGTGAGCAGCGGGTCCCAGAACAGCTGTGCGTCGTAGTGCGTGTGGTTGTCGATCACGCCCGGCATCACGATCAGGCCGGCCGCGTCGTAGGTCTCGGCGGCGTCCTCGTCGACCGACCCGATCGCCACGATCCGGCCGTCGCGCACTGCGACGTCACCGACGTACGACGGGCCCCCCGTCCCGTCGACGACGGTTGCCCCCTTGATCAGGTAGTCGAGCATCAGCGCTTCCAGCGTCCTTCGGGTGTGAGGTCGTAGAACCGGATGGCGTTGCCACGCACGATCTTTTCGACGATGTCGTCGTCGAGGTGCTTCATCTGCTGCTCGGCCACCGCGCGGGTGTTGGGCCAGGTGGAGTCCGAGTGCGGGTAGTCGCTCTCATACGCGACGTTGTTCACGCCGATCGCCTCGATGTTCATCAGGCCGTGCGGGTCGTCGAAGAAGCAGCCGAGCACGTGCTCGTAGTACAGCTCCGACGGCGGCCGCTTCACGGTGTCGGCGACACCGCCCCATCCGCGGTTCTCCTCCCACACCACATCGGCGCGGTGCAGGACATAGGGAATCCAGCCGATCGAGCCCTCGGAGAAGGCGATCTTCAAGGTCGGGAACCGCTCGAGTGCCCCGCACATCAACCAGTCGACGAGGGAGTAGCAGGAGTTCGCGAACGTCAGTGTCGAGCCGACCGCGGCGGGCGCGTCCTTCGACGTCGACGGCATCTTCGACGACGACCCGATGTGCATGTTGATCACCGTGCCGGTCTCGTCACACGCGGCGAAGAACGGATCCCAGTAACGGTTCTTGTCGTGCACGCTCGGCAGCTCGAGGAACGGCGGAATCTCGGAGAAGCAGGTCGCACGTACGCCGCGGGCGGCGTTGCGGCGTACCTCCTCGGCGGCGAGCTCGGCATCCCACAGCGGCACGATGATCAGCGGGATCAGCCGGCCGTCGGCGTCGCCACACCACTCCTCGACCTGGAAGTCGTTGTAGGCCTTCACGCACTCGAGCGCGACGTCTTTGTCCTTGGCCTCCAGGAACGTCTGGCCGCAGAACCGCGGGAACGTCGGGAAGCACATCTGTGACTCGGTCCAGTTGGTGTCCATGTCCTCGAGGCGCTCCTTCACGGAGTACGCCCCGGTGCGCATCTGGTCGTAGCCCACCAGGCGCAGGTCGACCTCGTCTCGGTCGAAGCCGACGGAGGCGTCGAGGCGCATCAGCGGCCGCTTGAGGTCTTCGTACAGCCACCACGCAACGTCCGGTCCACTTCCCGGCTCGCCCATCGACACCGTCAGCTTCCCGCCGACGAACGTAACATCGCCCTTGGGTGCGAAGACGACCTTCGGAGCCTTCTCCTTCATGGCGGCCGGCACCCGGTCCTGCCAGAGGTTGGGAGGCTCGACGACATGGTCGTCGACCGACACGATCTTGGGAAACTGCTCCATGCGCTCAACTTTAGTCAGTTTCTGACGCCTCGTCAGATTTAGGATCCAGCCCGTGGTCCGAACCGCATTCGGGTGTCTGCTCGCCACTGTCGCCGCCGTCGCCGCCGTCGCCGCGACGATCATGCCGAGCGCTGCTGCCGCCGCCTCACACCACCCGCCGCCGCCTCTGCACCGCCAGGTGTCGGTCACGGACTACTCGCGTCCGGTCGACCTGCCGGCCGACGCGCCGCCGGCGCTCTATGCGCCCGAGCCGAAGCTGCCGGCCGCCGACGGCTGGCCGGGGAGCAACGCGGCGTTCTCCCGCACCTCGGGCACCGGGCGGCTGGCGGACGGCGGTCTCTACTGGACGGACTGGCTGTACGACGACCACGGCACGACGACCGCGTCGCCGGGCGACCTGTCGGTCACCGCGGGCTCGCCGAGCTTCGGCCTCTACACCTACCCGCCCGGAGCGGCGCACGGAAACGGCGCCGACATCTTCACCGCGGCGGTCCTCGACCGGCCCGGCGCGACGTACTGGCGCGTCGACTGGAACACCCTCGCCGATCCGTCGGTGCCGGTCGCCGAGTGGACCTTCGACCGTGACGACGACGCAGCCACCGGAGGCAGTGCCTGGCCGGCCGGCGCAGGTGTGCACTCCCCGGGCATCGACACCGCACTGACCATGTCGAGCCACGGCGCGCAGCTGATCTCGGTCGGCTCCGGCAAGGTGCTGGCGACGTTCCCGGTCACCGTCGACGGCGCGGCGCAGTCGTTCGTCGTCCGCATCCCCAAGTCCGTGCTCGACCCGACGGGGTCGTGGCGGATCCGGCTCGCGGCAGGTCTCGCGGACGCCGCCGGGACCAGCTTCGCCCGGCCGCCGGATGCGCTGCCGACCGAACCGGCGGTCTACAACGTCACGTTCCGGCGTATCGACCAGGAGAAGATCGCCGCCAACTTCTGGGACGACCAGGCGCAGACGCTCGCGCTGCTGACCGGCAACGTGAGCGCGTTCTCCCACGTGGTCCACTGGTCACTGCTCGCCCGGCACACGCGGACCTCACCGCCGCGCCCGACGGGCTGGAGCGACCGCTGGTACGTCTCGGCCGTCTCGCTCGGTCAGGGCATCGTCACCGGCGCCAGCACGATCCTCGACAACCAGGCGAACTATCTCGGCCGGGTACAGCCCTATGCCGTCTACGTGCCGAAGAGCTACCGACCCGGCCGGCCGACGCCGCTGACCTTCCTGCTGCACTCGCTGACCCAGAACCACAACCAGTACGCCGCGACGACCCCGAACTTCAGCCGGCTCGCCTGCGAGGACCGGCACTCGATCTGCGTCACCACACTGGGCCGCGGGCCGGACGGCGACTACTTCGACTACGCCGAGCTCGACTTCTGGCAGGTCTGGCACGCGGTGGCTGCGGCGTACGACGTCGACCCGGACCGCACGCTGCTGTGCGGCTACTCGATGGGTGGGCTGGGCACCAACCAGCTCGCGATGGCCCACCCCGACCTGTTCGCGAAGGCGGTGACGCTGGCAGGGGCGGTCGGCAACGTGCCGGCGCTGCACAACCTGCGCTGGATCCCGACGTACCTCGCCGGCGGGGTCACCGACGAGCTCGTTCCGCTGCCGATCGAGATGGCCGAGGCGAACGGCCTGGCCGCGCTCGGCGATCGCTACCGCTGGGTGATCTACCCGGCGGTCGACCACGTGGCCTTCGAGTTGGCCGACGCCTTCGCCGACGCCGCGAAATACATGGGAGACGCCGAGCGCGTCCGCGACCCGGGCCGGTTCTCCTTCACCTGGTACCCCGCCAACGGCGGCGGATTGTCCGGCAACCAGCTGACCGGAGGCGGCATCTCGTGGACGCAGCTTCCCCAATACGGCGTCGGTACGACGGGCGACTACTGGGTCCGCGACCTCACAGCGCGTTCACGGCAGCGGTACGCAACGGTGAAGGCCTACTCCGGCGTGCGCCCCGAGCGATCGGTCGCCACGCACTCGGCGCACAACATCACCGTCGACGGCCCCGGCCCGGGCGTCGCGTCACAGCTGACCTGGACCCGTGGCCGACGACCCGCCGCGAAGCCGCTCATCACGTTGCGGCTGACCAACGTCCGGCGGCTCGTGGTGCTGCTCCGCGCGGCCGGCTTTCACCAAGGCCAGGCCGGCACGCTGCGCGTCGTCACGGACGGGCCCACGACGCTGGGCCTCGATCGTCGAGTCCTTCGCCTCCACAAAGGCACCAAGACGGTGCGCTTCACGGCGTAGGACGACCGCCGCTCAATGCGCGATGCCGACGGCCGCGCCCACCGACGCCGCCATCGTGGTCACCATCGCCAGCATGAGCGTGCGGGTCTGTGTCGCCATTCGCCGGTCGATGGTGGAGGCAAAGGACGCCAGCTCGGCCCTGAGATCGGAGCCGAACTTCGCCATCTCGAGCCGCAACAACGCAATCTCGTGCTGCATATCGGCCTTTGCGGTCGCGACATCGGACTTGGTAGCCAGGTCGGCCCACCCCGCGGGCGGCAGGTGCTCCATGAGAACCTCCGCGGCCTCCTCACCCATCGCGTCGACGAGCCGGTCGTGCAGCAACCGTCGCCTTGCGTCACTGATAATCACGATGCGTCCTTCCGGGCAGGTGAGTCAACGTGGAATCACCGTCCGTCGCGCCTGCGACACGATCTCGCCGACAGGACGGGCGCTGTGGGAGGTCCGATGCGCGAGCGCCCACGGTGGGCAAGCGGGCATCCCCGTCGTACCGTTCGAGACATGACGATGACCGCTCCCCGCCCGCTCGCCGTGCACGTCGGCGCCGACGACCTGCCGTTCGTCGAGTTCGGCGGCGGCAACAAGATGAAGGTGCTTCGGGTCGACGAGGCCGAGAGCCTCTGGATCGTCGAGAACATCTTCATGGCCAACCTCGAGGTGCAGACCCATCGGCACACCGGCCCGGTGTACGGCTACACGGTGTCCGGGGCGTGGAAGTACAAGGAGTACGACTACGTCAACCGCGCCGGGTCGTTCCTCTACGAGCCGGCCGGCTCGGTGCACACGTTGACCGTGCTCGAAGACAACACTCAGGTGTGGTTCCAGATGTACGGCGCGAACCTCAACCTGCGTGAAGACGGCACGATCGAGTCGGTGACCGACGGCGCCGGCACGCTCGCGGCGTACTACGCGCTGGCCGAGAAGCAGGGCTTCGGGCGGCCGAACGTTCTCGTGTCTTGAACGATCTCGACCTGTCCGATCCGGACACCTACCGCGACGGCCCCCCGCACGCCTACTTCACCGAGCTGCGGGCGACCGACCCGGTCCACTGGCAGCCGATGCCCGGAAGCGGCCGGGGCGGCTACTGGGCGGTGCTCAAGCACCGCGACGTCGAGACGGTCGCGCGTCAGCCACTCCTCTTCTCCTCCGCCGAGCGCGGCGTCGTTCTGGAAGACCTGGAGGGCGAACGACTCGAGCAGATGCGCGGCATGCTGCTCGCGATGGACCCGCCGAAGCATCGGCAGGTCCGCAAGCCGCTGACGCCTCGCATGACCCCGCGCGCGCTCTCCGGCCTGGCCGACGGGATTCGCGCGATCTGCAACGACATCTTCGACGAAGCGGCGCAGGCGGCCGAGGTGGAGTTCGTCGACGACGTCGCCGCCGCACTACCCACCCGGGTGGTCGGCGCGCTGATGGGGCTGCCGCGCGAGGACTGGGTGCGCGTGCACAAGCTCGCCGAGGCGATCACCCACGGCCAGGACCCGGACTACGTGAGCGAAGGTGGCTCGGCAGCGGACGCGAGCACCGAGATGGGGATGTACGGCTACCAGTTCGCCGTCGACCGCGCGGCGCGCGAGCCGGTCGGTGACGGCGACATCACCGATGCCCTGCTGGCGGTGATGGATCCGGTCGCCTTCGCGATGCTGTTCATCCAGCTCGTCACCGCGGGCCAGGACACGACCCAGACGATGCTGTCCTCGGGGTTGCTCGCGCTGCTCGACCATCCCGACCAGCTGGCACTGCTGCGCGCCGAGCCGAGCCGCATCCCGGCAGCCATCGAGGAGATCGTGCGCTGGGCCAACCCGCTGCACTACTTCCGGCGTACCGCGACGGAGGACACGGTGATCGGCGACACGAAGATCGCGGCGGGCGACGCGGTGGCGATGTACTACTCGTCCTGCAACCGCGACGAGGCGGTCTTCGCCGACAGCCAGGCCTTCGACATCACGCGTACGCCGAACAAGCACCTCGGGTTCGGCCAGGCCGAGCACTTCTGCGTCGGCGTACACCTGGCTCGCCTGGAGGGCCGCATCTTCTACGAGGAGCTGCTGGCCAGGTTCACCGGTATCGAGCTGGCCGGCGTACCGCAGCGGCTCCGCAGCAACCTCAACAACAGCTACAAGAGCGTCCCCGTCACCCTCACACCCGCGTGATCTTGACGCTTTCGGCCTGATGGCAGCGTCATCAGGCCGAAAGCGTCAAGATCACCGGGGACGGTAGACCGTTGTGAGGTCACGCGCGGCACCGTACTCTGCAACCTGACGGAACCTGACGAGGCGTCAGAAACTGTGTCGCCGGTGACCCGAGTGGTCACCGGGACATCTGAGACGGAGGCTGCAAGCGTGCGTACCCCGGTCTGCGAGAAGCTCGGGATCGAGTTCCCGATCTTCGCGTTCTCCCACTGCCGCGACGTGGTGGCTGCGGTCAGCCGCGCCGGCGGGTTCGGGGTGCTCGGCGCCCTGGCGTTCACGCCGGAGGAGCTCGAGATCGAGCTGAAGTGGATCGAGGAGCACGTCGAGGGCAAGCCGTACGGCGTCGACCTCGTGATGCCCGCCAACTACATCGGCAAGGGCGGCAAGCAGCCGTCCGAGGAAGAGCTGCGGGCGATGATCCCCCAGGAGTACTGGGACTTCCTCGAAAGCATCATGCAGGAGTACAACGTCCCGCCGCTGCCGGAGGACCTGCAAAACGACCGCGCCAAGGCCGCGGGCCTCGGCGTCGACGACCAGGCGGGCCGCTCCGTCGACGTCGCGCTGAGCTACCCGAACGTCCGGCTGCTCGTCAACGCGCTCGGCCCGCCGCCGGAGGACGTCGTCAAGAAGGCGCACGACCACGGGGTCCTGGTCGGCGCCCTGATCGGCAACAAGCACCACGCCGAGAAGCAGATCGAAATCGGCGTGGACATCCTGGTCGCCCAGGGCGGCGAGGCAGGCGGCCACACCGGTGACGTCGCCACGATGGTCCTCGTGCCCGAGATCGTCGACGCGGTCGGCGACCGCGTCCCCGTCCTCGCCGCCGGCGGCATCGGGTGCGGCCGCCAGATGGCAGCCGCCTTCGCGCTCGGCGCGCAGGGCGTGTGGACCGGTTCGATCTGGCTGACCGTCGCGGAGGCCGACACCCAGCCCGAGCCCCTCGCCAACCTGCTCGCCGCCGACTCGCGCGGCACGGTCCGGTCGCGGACCATGACCGGCAAGCCGGCGCGCCAGCTGCGCACCGCGTGGACCGACGCCTGGGAACGCGAGGGCGCACCCAAGACTCTCCCGATGCCGCTGCAGGGAATCCTGTGGAACGCGATGGCCCGCCGGGTCAGCCGGTCGAGGACGAAGGAGCTCTCCGGCTTCCCGGTCGGGCAGATCGTCGGGCGCATGAACAAGGTCCGCCCGACCCAGGAGGTCATGCACGACCTGGTCGAGGAGTGGATCGCGACCACCGAACGGCTGTCCGCAATGCTCGACGAGACCTCGGCCTGAACCACGCATGGGCGTCAACCAGCGGTCCGCCATCGTCTTGACCCAGGAGGAGATCGACACCTTCCTCGCGGGTACCAGGTCGATGACGCTGGCGACCGTCGGTCCGGACGGCCAGCCACATCTCGTCGCGATGTGGTTCGCCGTGATCGACGGCGACATCTGCTTCGAGACCAAGGCCAAGTCCCAGAAAGCCGTCAACCTCAGGCGCAACCCGAAGGTCAGCTGCCTCGTCGAGGACGGTGCGACGTACGAACAGCTGCGAGGCGTGGCGATCGAGGGCACTGCCGAGATCTCCGACGACCCCGATCTCTTGTGGCGCATCGGGGTCAACGTGTGGGAGCGCTACTACGCGCCGTACACCGATGACGTGAAGCCGTTCGTCGAGGCGATGCTCAACAAGCGGGTCGCCGTACGGGTCAAGGCCGAGCGCACCCGCTCGTGGGACCACACGAAGCTCGGCATGCCCGCCACCGGCCCGGCCGGCGGCTCGACGATGACGGTCGCAGGTCGCCGGCCCCGCTAGCTGTTCCGGTCGTCAATGACGAGGCGAAGGAGTCCTATGCGCACCCCCCGCGCGGCAGCTCTACTGATGGCGGCTGGCCTGCTGGCCAGCGCGTGTGGTGCTCGGCTTCCCGCCGAGGTGAAGAGTCAGGCGCAGGCCGCCGTCCTCAGCTCCGGCGGCACGGGCGCCACCGGCACGGGTACGACGGACAACGGCGAGGGTACGACGTCGCTGCCGTCGACCACCGGCGGCGGGCAGACCACCACGGGCGGCGCGCCGTCCACGACGACCGGCGGCCAGACCACCACCGGCGGTAGCCAGACCACCACGGGCGGCGGGCAGACCACCACCGGTGGCGGCCAGACGACCACCACCGGCTCCACGACGGGCAAGTGCGGCACCGGCACGGACGTCGGTCTGACCTCCTCGACCATCGACCTCGGCACGATCGCCGACGTCACCGGGCCGGTGAGCGGCCTGTTCCAGGGCGCCGAAGAGGGCGCGATCACGTTCGCCAACTACGTGAACAGCACCCAGGGCGGCCTGTGCGGCCACAAGGTCAACATCGACTTCCGCGACGGCGGCACCAACTGCACCCAGACGCAGAACGCCGCGCAAGACCTGGCAGGCAAGGTGTTCGCCTTCATGGGCACCTTCGCCCTCTACGACGGGTGCGCCGCGACGGTGCTGAAGTCGAACCCGACCATCCCCGACATCCACGACTCGCTCGACGCATCGGCGCAGTCGCTGCCCAACCACTTCGACATCGAGCCCGGCGAGCCGGGCTACGCCACGGGCATGTTCGAGTACTACAAGCAGAAGTACGGCAGCAAGGTGCTGCACGTCGGCACCATCTCCGAGGCGCTGCCGTCAGCCGACGCGAAACAGCACAACATCGTGCACGCCGCGGAAAGCGCCGGGTGGAAGTTCGTCTACCAGCAGGACGAGCAGCCGACCAACGGCAACTTCGAAGGCGACTTCGTCAAGATGTGCCAGCAGGACCACATCCAGATCTTCTTCACGGTCACCGAGGACGCGCAGAACGCCGCCACGATGATCCAGAACGAGAACCAGGCCGGCTGCCCGAAGACGCTGATCAACATCATCCCGATCGCTTATGACCAGGCGTTCCTGCAGGCGTTCAGCGGCAACACCTCCGCCATCGAGGGGCTGCAGGGATACAACGAGTACGCGCTGTTCTTCAACAAGACCGACGCGCAGAGCATCCCTGAGCTCGGGCTGTTCCAGCAGTGGTTCGCGCGGACCTACCCAGGCCAGCCCGCCAACCTCTACGCGATGTTCGCCTGGGCATCAGGCGTGATGCTCGAGCAGGCCATGGAGAGCGCCGGTCCCACGCTCAATCGCAAGACGGTGCTGGCGGCCCTACACAAGATCAAGAACTTCACCGCCAACGGCATGATCGCGCCGGAAACACCGAGCTCGAAGACCGAGGGCGTCCACTGCTACGTGCTGTGGCAGTTCGTCAACGGTCAGTTCGAGCGACAGGCCGATCCGCCGACCAACGGGCCGACCGGCGGCTTCCGCTGCGACGGACGGTTCCTGCCGGCCTAGGCCGCACCACGCGATGATTGCTTTCGAGGGCTTCCTGATCACCGGCCTGGTGATCGGGTCGATCTATGCCCTGATCGCGATGGGCCTGGTCGTCACCTATCAGACGACCGGCATCTTCAACTTCTCTCACGGCGCCATCGCGATGGCGGCGGCTTTCATGTACTGGCAGCTCTGGCAGGGCTGGCATCTGAACGTGATCCTGAGCTTCCTGCTCGTCCTGCTCGTCATCGCGCCCGTGTTCGGCCTGCTCATCGAATACGTCCTCATGAGACCGATCCGCGGAGCGTCGGTCGACCTCACCATCGTGATCACGCTCGGCTTGCTGCTCGCGTTGGTCGGCGTCGCGAACATGAAGTGGAGCCCGACCGTCACACGGGTGCTGCCGCAACTCGACGACGGCCGCGGCTTCCGGGTCGGCGCGGTCCTCGTGACCTACCACGAGCTGATCACCGTGCTCGCACTCGTGGCAGTCGCCATCGTGCTGCGCGCACTGTTCACCCGCTCCCGGATCGGCATCGCGATGCGAGCGGTCGTCGACAATCCCGACTTGCTGGCGATGGCCGGCGGCCGGCCGATCCGCGTGCAGCAGCTGTCCTGGATGCTCTCGACGTCGCTCGCCGCTCTCGGCGGGATGCTGTTGGCCCCCATCGAGCAGCTGAGCATTCTGAACCTGACGCTGTTGGTCGTCGACGGGTACGCCGCGGCGATCATCGGCCGGCTGCGCAACCTGCCCGTCGCCGTCGGCGGCGCGATCGTCATCGCGGTAGGCCAGCAGATGGCGCTCGGCTACCTGCCGACGTCCGGCTTCTTGACGCGCGTGCAGAACATCATCCCGATGATCGTGCTGTTCATCGTGCTGATCGTCCTGCCTCAAGACCGGCTGCGTAGTGCGTCGTTCGCCTCCGAGGTGGCACCGCGGGTGGCAAGCCTCAAGTCGTCACTGAGTGTCGGGGCGAGCGTCATCGTGGTCGCCGCGGTCGTCTCGGCCTTCCTGTCCGGCCCGAACCTCAAGACGGCGTCAAACGGCTTCATCACCGGCATCATGCTGCTCTCGCTCGTGCTGCTCACCGGGTACGGCGGCATGGTCTCGCTGTGCGTGCTGTCGTTCGTCGGCCTCGGTTCCTACGCGATGTCCCACGCCGGAGGGACCAGCGGCTCGCTGCTCGGCGTCCTTGCCGCCGTCGGCCTCTCCGCAGGCGTCGGCGCTCTCGTCGCGCTGCCGACGCTGCGGCTACGGGGCCTCTACCTCGCGCTCGCCACGTTCTCGTTCGCGACCGTCATGGACCTCGCCGTCTTCACCCAGATCCTCGGCACCGGCGGCAACCTCGACGTCGCGCGAGTGCACATCCCGGGGATCCCGACCAAGTCTGACCGCGCGTTCTTCATGGTCTGCGCCGTGACGTTCGTGCTGGTCGCCGTGGGCGTGCTCGCCTTGCGGCGCAGCGCCTTCGGCCGCCGCCTCGTCGCCACCAACGACTCCCCCGCCGCCTGCGCGACTCTCGGCGTCAGCGTCAACAGCACGAAGCTGATCACGTTCACCATCGCCGCCGGTCTCGCCGGTCTCGCCGGCGCGTTGTACGGCGGAGTCCCGGGCAGTGTGTCGGCCAACGACTTCCAAGCGCTGGTCAGCCTGGTGATCCTGCTGCTCGCCCGCGTCGGCGGCATCAACACCGCCACGGGGGCGCTGCTCGGTGCCTCGACCCTGACCGCGTTCCAGGTGGCGCAGCCTCATCTGCCGATCTGGGCAGGTCAGCTGCAGTACACGCTGACCGGACTCGCCGCGATCAGCGTCGGACGCTCCCCCAACGGCTTCGGCGGCCGGATCGCCAAGCTCATCGAGCGGCTGCACCCAGCCTCCGACGAGCTGCCGGCTGCGCTCGACCACGGAAACCCGAGCAACGTCGGATCGGTGTTCTTCGCTGAGGAGCAGGAGCTCGCGCATGCCGGCCGCTGACTCCACCGCGACTACGCCGGTGCTCGAGATCGTCAACGTCTCGGTGCGCTTCGGCGGGATCAACGCCGTGTCCGACGTCTCGTTGTCGGCCCCGCCCGGGCAGGTCACCGGACTGATCGGACCCAACGGCGCCGGCAAGACCACCACCTTCAACGTCGTCACCGGCCTGCAGGCTCCGACCAGCGGAAAGGTGTTCATCGACGGGCGCGACGTCAGCAAGCTCGCGCCACACAAGCGCGCACGGCTGGGGCTGGCCCGCACCTTCCAGCGGCTGGAGGTCTTCGGCTCGCTCACCGTCTTCGAGAACCTGCTTGCCGCCGCGGAGTTCCACAAGTCGTGGTCGCGCGACGCGACTCCGCCGCGGGACGTCGCCACCCAGGTGCTCGACCGCGTCGGGTTGCGACCGGTGGGCAACGCGCGCGTCGACGCGCTCCCTACCGGAATCGCCCGGCTGGTCGAGCTCGGCCGAGCCCTGGCGACCCGGCCGCGGGTGCTGCTTCTCGACGAGGTCGGTTCCGGCCTCAACGCCGAGGAGACCGATGCGCTCGGCGACCTGATGCTCGACCTGGTCAGCGACGGGACCGCGATCCTGCTCGTCGAACACGACGTGGAGCTGGTCATGCGGGTGTGCCGTGAGATCTACGTCCTCGACTTCGGGCGCATCATCGCCGACGGCACTCCTTCGCAGATCCAGCACAACCGCGCGGTGCAGGCGGCGTACCTCGGCAGCGAGGAGGTTGCCTAGATGAGCAACCACCACGCGATCGACGTGATCGACCTGCACGCCGGCTACGGGCGGATCGAGGTCCTGCACGGCGTCAGCTTCGCGGTGCCGTCAGGCAGCGTGTTCGCGCTGCTCGGCCCGAACGGCGGGGGCAAGTCGACGACACTGAAAGTGATCTCCGGTGAGATCGCGCCGACCTCGGGTTGCGTGCACATCGCGGGCGCACACGTCAACGCGGCGAACCCGGACGCGCTCGCTCGCGCCGGCGTGACCCGCATCCCCGAAGGGCGAGGCATCTTCCCGAACCTCACGGTCGACGACAACCTGCGCATCTGGACGTACGCCGCGGGCATGTCGTTGAAAGCGGTGCACCGGACGACCTTCGCCCGCTTCCCGCGCCTCGAGGAGCGACGCCATCAGCGCGCCGGGACCATGAGCGGCGGAGAACAGCAGATGCTTGCGATGTCACGCGCACTCGTGGCACGACCCGCCGTCTTGCTGCTCGATGAGATCTCGATGGGTCTCGCGCCGATTATCGTGAGTGAGCTGTACGCACTCGTGCGCCAGCTCGCCGAGGAGGGGATCACCATCCTGCTCGTGGAGCAGTTCGCGACGACCGCGTTGCGGGTCGCCGACTTCGCGGCGGTCATGACTCAGGGCCGCGTCGTCGCGGTCGGTGAGCCGCAGGACATCCAGGAGCAAGTCTCCGCGGCCTACCTCGGCGGCGCAGCGTGAGGCCCGGCCTGAGCACCCGTCGCCGGCTGGCGGTAGGGGCCGTCGCGATCGGGCTCGTCGCTCTCGCCCCGGTGACCGCGAGCCTCGAAGCAGGCGCCACGACCGCCGCCCCGCTCGGCGCCGTCAACGTGAGCGCACTCGCCACCGGGATCCGGGCGCCGCTGTACTCCCACCAGGGCGAGGACGCCGAGATCGAGCTCCCGTATTCGTTGTCACAGCTGGGGGCCGGCGGCGTCGGGCATGCGCTCACCTCGATCTTGTGGCCGGGCAGCACCGGCGGCGCACTCGGCTCGACACTGGGCGTGCTCGGCATCAGCGGCATCCCGACCTCCCTCGAAGACGCGCTCAACGACCCGTTCAAGGCCGAGGCGCCGACCACCACCGGGGTCACCAACGTCTCGAAGACCAATCCCGGCCTGATCATGCAAGCGCTCGCCCTCGCAGATCACGTCAACGCCAGCTCGGCGTTCGGCCCGTCGAACCTCAGCGGCTTCGGCGACGACGCGGGACCACTGGTGAGCTCGACGACGAACATCGTGCAGGGCACCAGCAGCGTGGTCGCCGACGCGCGTACGGCACTCACCGACCTGTCGATCGGTCCGCTGTCCATCGGGTCGCTGGTCTCGACAGCACACGCGACGTCCAACGGCAAGAGCGCGACCGGGACCACCGAGACCGAGATCGCCGGGGTCAAGGTCGCGGGCATCGCGGTGACGATCGACCAGAACGGCATCGAGCTGTCGGGCAAGGGCGTTCTGCCGAGCAGCGTCGTCAAGACGTTGAACAAGACGGTCAACTCGGCGCTGAAGGCAGTCGGCTTGCAGGTGTACGTCGCGCCGGTGACCAAGACCGTCCACGGTGCCGCCGTCACGTTGGACTCCGGTGACCTGATCATCAGCCTGAAGAAGCCCGGATACCGCTCATCGCTCAACGACACCGGCGTACTACTCGAGCTCGGCGGCGCGAGCATCACGATGAACGCGACCCCCGGCTACGTGCCACCGGCGATCTCGACCAGCCCGCCTGCGACGAGCGCGTCGACACCGCCCGGCACCGGCGGGATGCCCGGCGTGATCCAGCCACCGACCATCCCGGGCTCCGAGCAGACCGAGCCGCCGAGCGTGGCGCCGCCTGAGCTCGCCAACACCGCACTGTCACTGCCGAAAGCACTGTCTTCGTGGTGGACCGTCGGCGGCATCCTGCTCGCCTTGCTCGCCGCTCTCGCCCTCGCCTTGTGGCCGAGCGCTGCACTTGCCGCTGCAACCGACTGCAGCCTTGAGGAGGACTCATGACGACCTCGGTCGAGACCCTCGGCGACGGGGCAACCGCCTCGGGCCGCATCAGTCGGCTCTCCGAACAGGTGCGCTCGGTGCGGACCCGCTCGACCGGATTCCGGTTCGACCGCTTGATGCTCGTCGTCGGCGGGGTGCTGATGCCGCTGGGCATCATCTTCATCATCCTCGGCTGGGCCGGTGCGGCGCGCACGCCGCTGCCGTTCGAGCAGAACGACTACCTCATCTCCGGTGGCCTGCTCGGGCTCGGCCTCACGTTCGCCGGCGGCTTCCTCTACTTCGGCTACTGGCAGACCGTGCGGATCAACGAGTCGCGGGCGCAGACCCGCCAGCTCGCCAACGCGCTCGCTCGGGTCGAAGCGCTGCTGGCCGGCGGGGCGACGGTCGACGAGCGCGGCAAGGCGGTCCCCGCCCCGAAGCGGTACGTCGCGACGCCGAGCGGCTCGATCTTCCACCTGCCGGACTGCGCAGCGGTGGCCGACCGCTCCGACCTGCGGGAGGTCGACCCGGGTCGTACCTCTCTCAAGCCCTGCCGCATCTGCAATCCCCTCAACGACTAGTGCTTCCCGAGGCGTTCGTCGATCTCGCGAAGACGGTCAACAACTGGGGCCGGTGGGGCCCGGACGACGAGCGCGGCACGCTCAACCTGATCACCCCCACGCGGGTGCGGGAAGCCGCTGACCTGGTCCGTGACGGCAAGCGTTTCAACCTCGCCATCCCGATGTCTGACGACGGCCCGCAGCTCGGCTTCGTCCCCGGTCGGGTCAACCCGCAACGGTCGACCATCGCCGACTTCGAGCTGTACGGCAGCGACGACGCCGGGATCCGGTTCAACGACGACGTCGTGACGATGGGTGTCCAGGCCGCCACGCACTGGGACGCACTCGGGCATGCCAGCTACAGCGGGCGGCTGTTCAACGGCTTCCCGACCGAGTCGATCACCGCCGAAGGCGGAGCCAGCCGGCTCGGCGCCGAGAAGCTGGGCCCGATCGTCGGTCGCGGTGTGCTCCTCGACGTCGCTCGCGCGCTGGGGAGCGACATCACCGCTGGCGGTCACGCGATCACGCCCGCCGACCTCGATGCCGCCGAAGAGCTCGCCAAGGTGACGGTGGGAGAAGGGGACATCGTCCTGCTGCGGACCGGCCAGATGCGACACCTGCACGCCGGCGACAAGATGGCGTACTGCATCTCGACCGCCGGACCTTCCACGCAGTCGGCCGGATGGTTCCACCAGCGCGGGGTTGCCGCGGTTGCCGCCGACAACCTCTCCTTCGAGGTGTTTCCCGGCGAGGACGACGCCGTGATGTTCCCGGTGCACATGCTGCATCTCGTCGAGATGGGGATGCCGCAGGGTCAGAACTTCGACCTCGAGGAGCTGGCAGCGGACTGCGCCGACGACGGGCGCTACGCCTTCCTGCTCTCGGCAACGCCGGAACCGATTGTCGGCGCGACCGGAGCGCCGGTCACCCCGGTTGTGATCAAGTAGTCGTGTGAACTCGACGCACCTGCTCTCAGGCCGGCGCGGCATGACGGGGGTCGCGGCGATCACCGCACTGGTGCTTGCGCTCGCCGTACCCGGGGTCGCTGCGGCCTCCGCCAACGGCCACCCGTCCTACCCGGTGCCGTACAGCTTCCTGCCCGACATGGCGGCGGCGCCGTCGAATGCGCCGCCCCCCGGCGCGAACCACTGGTCCTGCAAGCCGACCGACGCCCACCCCTACCCGGTGATCCTCGTCCACGGACTGCTGTCGAACCAGGCAGACAACTGGCAGACCTACGGTCCGCTCCTCGCCGACAACGGCTACTGCGTCTTCACGCTGACCTACGGCACCCGGTCGAGCAGCCCGCCGTTCAGCTTCATGGGCGGGCTGACTCCCATGCCCGGAGACGCGAAAGTGCTCGGCCGATTCGTGGACAAGGTGCTGGCCGCCACCCACGCGCGCAAGGTCGACATCGTCGGTCACTCCGAAGGCGCGACGATGCCCTACTGGTACCTCAAGTTCGACGGTGGCGCCGCGAAGGTCGCCCACATGGTCGGGCTGTCCCCCGTCGTACACGGGTCGTGGGTGTCCGGCGTACCGCTGATCGACAGCTGGCTGACCGCACTCGGGCTGCCCCACGCCATGGAGTCGGTCCTCGGCGGCGCCTGCGCGGCGTGCGCGGAGATCAACCCGGACTCGGCCTGGATCGCGAAGCTCGACCGCGGAGGAGTCGCTGTGCCAGGGGTCATCTACACCCAGGTCATGACCGAGTACGACGAGCTTGTCGTGCCCTACACGAGCGGCAACGTCGACGGACCGAACTCGACCAACATCGTCATCCAGCACCAGTGCCCGGCCGACACGGTCGACCACGTCTCGATGGGGGTCGACCCCAACGTGGCCCAGGACGTCCTCAACGCCCTCGACCCCAGCCGGCACAAGCCGGTCGTGTGCTCGCCGTTCGTCCCGGTCGTCGGCCAGCTCTGAGGTCGTCGGGTCAGACGGAGAGCAGGACCGATGAGCCGTGGCCGAACAGGCCCTGGTTCGCGGTGATGCCGGCTTTCGCTCCTTCGACCTGACGAGCGCCGGCCTGGCCGCGAAGCTGCCAGGTGAGCTCGCAGACCTGGGCGAGCGCCTGGGCGGGCACCGCCTCGCCGAAGCAGGCGAGCCCGCCGGACGGGTTGACCGGGATCCGGCCCCCGATCGTCGTATCGCCGTCGTGCAGCAGCTTCTCCGCCTCACCCTGCTTGCACAGGCCGATGTCTTCGTACCAGTCGAGCTCCAGCGCGCTCGACAGGTCGTAGACCTCGGCGAGGGAGAGGTCCTCTGGACCGATTCCCGACTCCTCGTACGCCGCCTTCGCGATCGCGGCCTTGAACGGCGTGACCGCATCGGGTACGGCGACGCCGGAGTCGGTGGTGAAGTTCGGCATCTCGATCACCGTTTGCGGGAACGACGGCGTGACGGTCGAGATCGCGCGGACCGCCACCGGCTTCGCGACGCCGCGCCGAGCTGCCCAGTCGGCGCTGGTCAGCACGACGGCCGCGCCGCCGTCACTCGTCGCGCAGATCTCGAGCAGCCGCAACGGGTCGGCGACCATCGCCGAGCCGAGGATCTCCTCGACGGTGAACGCTTTGCGGTATCGGGCGTTCGGGTTCCCCAAGCCGTGCTTGCCGTTCTTCTCGCGCACCAGTGCGAAGTCGTGCTCGGTGGCGCCGTACAGCGCCATGCGGCGGCGTGCATACAGCGCGAAGTACGTCGGGTTGGTCGCGCCGAGCAGGCGGAAGCGCAGCCAGTCCGGGTCGTCGGGCCGGTCCCCGGAGTTGGGCGCGAGGAACCCCTTGGGCGTGGTGTCCGCTCCCACCACGAGGGCCACCTCGCACCGGCCGGCGAGGATCTCGGCCCGCGCGACCTCCAACGCCGTGGCGCCGGATGCGCACGCGGCATAGGAGGAGGCGACGCGGGCGCCGGTCCAGCCGAGTGCCTGCGCGAAGGTAGCGCCGCTGACGTAGCCGGGGTAGCCGTTGCGCATCGTGTCCGCACCGGACACGAACTGCACGTCACGCCAGGCGACGCCCGCGTCGGCGAGGGCGGCGCGGGCCGCCGCGACGCCGTACTCCACAAAGTTGCGACCCCACTTCCCCCACGGGTGCATGCCGACCCCGGCAACGACGACGTCACTACTGCTCATGGCGAAACCGGCTTCCAGCGGTAGACGAGATAGTCGCGGTCGTCGTCGGCGTACAGCGGCTCGACGACCAGTTCGACCTGCTGCCCGACACTGAGGTCGTCGATCCCGTAGCCGTCGGCAACCTGGCCGAGCACGACCATCTGCTCGGCGTCGAGCTCGACCGCGGCGAGCGCGAACGGCGCGTACGGATCACCGCGCGGGATGTACGGCGGCGGCGGCTGGTACTGCGCGTCCGTGTAGGACCAGACCCGGCCGGTCCGCGACAGCTCGGTGTCCTCGAAGGACTCTCCGTCACAGTCCGGGTTGCGGCAGAAGTGCGCGGCTCGCGGGAAGAACACCGTGCCGCACGACGTACAACGGTTGCCGATCAGCGCCGGCGAGTCACCGGTCGTGAACCAGCCCTCGATTGCCGGAACCTGTTCGCGTGCGACGGTGTCAGACACGTTCCGAGCGTATCTGACGGGTCGTCAGATCACGTCGGCTCTGCCTTAGGATCCCGGAATGGCTCCGATCGTTCCTGCCGGCAAGGTCGTCTACGGCATGCAGCTGCCGGTCCAGGCGCAGAGCACGTTCTTCGTCGAGCCGTGGGAGACCGAGGCGGGGCCGGCGGAGATGCTCGCCGTCGCGCAGGCTGCTGACGATGCCGGGTTCTTCTACGTCGGGGTCTGCGACCACGTCGCGATCCCCGACGACCTCTCGCCCAAGATGAGCGCGGTCTGGTACGACACGATCGCGACGCTGGGCTGGCTCGCCGGCCAGACGACTCGCACCCGGCTGCTCTCCACCGTCTTCAACCTCGCCTACCGGCATCCGCTGGTCAGCGCCAAGTCGTTCGCCACCCTGGATCTCCTTTCAGGCGGTCGGGTGATCGTGGGTCTCGGTGTCGGCCATGTCGACAAGGAGTTCGCCGCACTCGGTCTGGACGTGAGCAAGCGCGCCGAGCTCACTACTGCGGCGCTGCCCGTCTTCGAACAGGCCCTCGCCACCGGAAAGGTCGGCGAGATGGAGGTCGAGCCGCGGGCCGTACAGCAACCCCGTCCGCCCATCTGGTTCGGCGGCGGCGTACCGGCGGCCGTCAAGCGCGCCGCGAAGGCCGACGGCTGGATCCCGCAAGGCACGCCGCAGGATCAGCTGCCCGACCTCATCAAGCTGTTCCGCGAGGAACGCGGCGACGACACCGGCGACATCGGCGCGATCAGCGAATGGATCTACGTCGGCGAGCCGTCGTGGGACCTCGGGCGCCCGGCGGTGACCGGATCGCCCGAACAGATCGTCGACGCGATGCACGCCTGGACCGATCTCGGCGTCAACCATCTGCAGGTGCGCTTCCCCAGCCGCTCGGTGACCGAGCTGGTCGATCAGGTCACCGCGTTCGGGGCCACTGTCGGGCCGCTGCTCTAGATGTCGGCAGAGTCGGCGACCCCGCCGCTCGGGGGACGCCGCGCCGGCGATCGTCGCGAGGACGGCGACCTCGACCGGGCGGTGCTTGCCGAACGGGTGCGGGGCTTCGCGCGTCGCGAGCTCGAGCTGGGAGACCGCCGTCCCGCGGCGGTGGCGGTTGCGATCGTCGTGGACGGCGAGGGTCCCGGGATGCTGGTGACCCGGCGCGCCGCGAGACTGAGGGCGCATCCCGGACAGTGGGCGCTGCCGGGCGGCCGCCTCGATGAGGGCGAGACCCCGCAGGCCGCTGCGCTGCGCGAGCTCAGTGAAGAGCTCGGCTTGGCTCTCGGCGAGGACGTCGTACTCGGGATGCTGGACGACTACTCGACGCGCTCCGGCTATCGGATCACGCCCGTTGTGGTGTGGGCCGGCGAGGTCTGCGATGCCGTCACGCCCAACCCGGACGAGGTGGCGGCGGTCTACGTCGCGCACGCGTCCGACTACGACGTCGAGCCGATGTTCGCCACCATCCCGGAGTCACCTGACCCGATCATCCGGGTGCCGATGCTCGGCGCATGGATCCACGCGCCGACCGCGGCGGTGATCTACCAGTTCCGCGAGCTGGCGCTGCACGGGCGTACCACCCGGGTCGCCCACTACGAGCAACCGGTGTTCGCCTGGCGCTAGTTGGCCAGCGGCCGGCCGACCACGCCGGGGAGCGCGGTCAGACGGCCGTCAATCAGCGGTCAGGCAGCGACCAGGTCGCCGGAGCGCTGCGCGGCAACCTTGTGCACCTCATCGGCAACCACCGGTTCGGCCAGCACGCTCGCGAACTCCTGAGCGCTCATCACCAGCGCCTCGACCCGGCCCGCCGCGGTGACGGTGGCGGTCCGAGGGCCGTGACCGAGCAGGGCGAGCTCGCCGACGACGGATCCGGCGCCGAGCGTGGCGAGGTGGTCCGCACCGCGGCTGACCTCGACCTCACCGTCGACGATCACGAACGCCTCGCGACCGAGCTTGCCTTCCTGACACAACACATCGCCGTCGTTGAAAACAACCGGCGTCAGCAGCGCGTCGACGCGTGCGAGTGCACGTCGTGACAGGCCTGCGAACATCGGCAGCTTGCGCAGATCGGCCCGGGTGTTTCGAGCCATGACGCACCTTCCTTGTGGGATGAGAACGCGTTCTACTGCTAACTAAAGCAAGCAAACGTGAACGGAGTATTTCCGCAAGGAAGGTTTTTCCTGTGACGTTGGGCACATCAGTGACCCAGGTCACGCCCACGGGCTCACCCCCAGCCCGAAGTAGCACACAACTACCTTCAATACGCCCCAGTTGTGGTCACTTGTCCGGTTCAGGAGCCACGTTGTGTGCTACTTCGTACCGGGGTCGGTTCGGTCGGAACCGGGGTCGGTTCGGTCGGGGCGGGGGCCGGCCTTACCAGAGCTGGTCGACGTAGGTGTCGGTGCCGACGACGGTACGAAGGAACGGCGCGACCAGCAGGGTGTCGGCCAGGCCGATCTCGGCGAGTGCGTTGGTGTAAGTGCGAAACCAATCCATCGACGCGCGCACGTCACCGCCGATGAAGCAGACCTGGCAGAGCCGGTTCTCACGCCCGCCTGGTGAGCCCAGCGACATGGGCGCGCTGTCCCGGGAGTTGCGGAACTCCGGACGCGGCGTCCACGACGACACGATCTCGATGTCGGAGCCGGCGAACAGGTCGCGCACCGCGTCGCTGGCCTTGATCCGCTCGTGAAGCGCCGCGGCGTCCAGGCCCTCCCGACCGTCGAGCCAGATGCACACGATCGCCTCGTAGTGGTGGTCGAGTGCCAGCTCGACCGGCACCGGGTCAGCGTCGCGGTAGAGCGCGCCGACCTGGTCGAAGGTCGCCGTGTGCACGTGCGACCGCTCGGCGAAGCCCCGGCCGTCGGCGTACAGCTGCTGCACCTGCGGCAGCGCCCAGTCGTCCCAGTCCTTGTGGTGCCCGGCTTCGACCCAGTAGATCGCGACGTAGGAGCCGGCGTCGATCGGCGACGCGACCTCCGTCCCGCCCCAACGCAAGCTCTTCATCTCGCGGGTCGCAACCCACCGGGAGCCGGCGATCTGCCACGGCCCCTCCATGCATCCGGCATAGAAGTGATCCCGCTCGTACCAGCGGTTGTAGGCGCTCTCGAAACCTTTGTGGGGGTCGACCAGGGTCAGCAGCATCGAGCCGACCTTGACCGGGTAGTCGTCCACCCCGGCAGGGGTAAGCGGGTAGTTGTCCGGCGGGTACGCCATCGCTACTTCTCCTCGAATCGATCCATCACTTCGGCACGCACCACCTTGCCGGTCGCCGTTCGCGGCAGCGGCTCATTGTCGATCACCCAGCGGCTGGGCACCTTGAAGTAGGCCAGCCGCTCCTTCACGTACGCCGTCAAACCAGACGCGTCGACCGAGGCGTTCTCGACCGGTACGACGATCGCGGCCACGATCTGACCGAACTCCTCGTCCGGCAGCCCCACGACGACCACCTCGTCGACATCCGGGTGCCCTTCGAGGCAGTTCTCGATCTCGGCCGGGTAGACGTTCTCGGCCCCGCGCAGGATCAGATCCGTACGCCGGGTCGACAGGAACAGCAACCCGTCACGGATCTCGCCGAGGTCGCCGGTCCGCAGCCAGCGCTGGTCGTCGATCACGTTTGCGGTGGCGGCTTCGTTGTTCCAGTAGCCGAGCATGACCATCGGGCCGCGGATGAAGATCTCGCCCTTCTCGTCGACCCTCAGCTCGACCGTCGGGACCGGCTTGCCGACGTTGTCGGGGTGGGCCTGCAAGTCGGCGAACGACGAGGTGGTCGCCAGCCCGCAGCACTCCGTCTGCCCGTAGCCGATCCCCCAGCTGATGTGCTCGCCGAAGGTGTCGCGGATCGCCTGTTGCAACGCTGCCGACCAGGCGGCGCCCCCGCCACCCACGTGCATCAGCGACGACGTGTCGTAGTCCTTCGCCGTCGGCTCGTGGACGACCCGCCACAGGGTCGTCGGCATCGTGGTCCAGGTGGTGCAGCGCTCACGCTCGATCACCTGCAGCGTCGAGACCGGGTCGAACCTGCCGTCCTGCCAGACGGTGGTGTTGCCGGCGCCGAGGCAGGCGATCACGCCGCTGTGGAGCCCGGAGACGTGAAAGAGCGGAGTGCTGGTCAACGCGCGCGAGGGCGGCAACGTGAACCCGGCCGGGACTCGCGCCGCGATGATCGCCTGCTGCGCCTGCACCAGGCAGTTCAGGTTGCGGTGGGAGTGCACGGCGCCCTTCGGGCGCCCCGTCGTACCGGACGTATAGAGGATCAGTGCCGGGTCGTCCTCGTCGATCTCGACGACCGGTCGGGAGACCGGCGCGCCCTCGAGCCGTGCCGCGACCGGCGTCATGTCATCGACCAGGAGCTTGGGGGCGCAGTCGGCGATCGCGTAGTCGAGCTCGTCTCGCGCCCACCAGACGTTGAGCCCGACCGCGATCGCACCGATCGACACCGTGGCCCAGAACAGCACCACCCACTCGATCGAGTTCTTGCCCAGGATCGCGACCCGGTCGCCCTTCTCGACGCCTTGCTCGACGAGATACGCCGCGACCCGGCCGACCGCCGCGTGGTGCTGTGCGTAGGTGATCCGGCGATCGCCGTCGACGACGTACTCCCGGTCGCCGAACTCCAGCGACCGGTCCAGGAGGTCGCCCATCGTCGCGAGCCGGTCGCGGAAAACCGTGAGGCGTACGCCGAGGACGTCTTCCTCGGTAAGGTCAAAGTTCATGGGGGTTCCCGCTCACGAGCAGATCCGCAACCTGTTGGGTCGCTACTGCGAACGAATGGACGCCGGCGACTTCGCGGGCCTCGGCGCTCTGTTCGCACACGGCAGCCTTGCTGATGACAACGGCACGGTGTTCGCGACCGGCGCCGCCGAGATGCAGGCGATGTGGGAGCGACAGACGATGACCTACGGCGGGTCGCCGCGCACCCGTCACGTCACGGCCAACCCGGTGATCGAGGTCGACGAAGACGCCGGCGTCGCCACCTGCAGCTCGTCCTACGTGGTGTTCCAGGGAGTCGACGACTTCGCGCTCCAGCCGATCGTCACCGGACGGTACGCCGACCGGTTCGCGCGCGGCGACGACGGCGGGTGGTACTTCACGGCACGCCGTTATGCCGTCGACCACGTCGGCGACCTCTCTCACCATCTGAAGTTCGAGATGCCGAACGGCTAGTTGACTCGCCGGTCCGCGCCCTGCCAGTACTGCGCCCGCAGCGCCTTCTTATCGGGCTTGCCCAGCGCCGAAAGCGGGATCGCGTCGACGAAGTCCACCGACTTCGGGGCGTGGGTCGCGCCCTTGCGGTCCTTGACGAGGTCGTAGAGCTCCTCGGCCGTCACCGTCTGATCCGGCCGCAGGACGACGACCGCCTTGACGGCCTCACCCCACTTGTCGTCGGGGACGCCGATCACTGCCACCTGGCCGACGGCCGGGTGCGTCCCGATCACGTCTTCGATCTCGCGCGGGAAGACGTTGAAACCGCCGGACACGATCATGTCCTTCTTGCGGTCGACGATCGTCAGGAAGCCTTGCGCGTCCTTCTTGGCGATGTCGCCGGTGTGCAGCCAGCCGCCGGCGAGCGCCTCCGCGGTCTGCTCGGGCTTCTTCCAGTAGCCCTTCATCACCAACGGGCCGCGCACGCAGATCTCACCCGGCTCGCCGTCGGGCACCTCGTTGAGGTCGTCGTCGAGCAGCTTGACGTTGAGCCACGGCACCGGCCGTCCGCAGGTCGCGAGCCGGTCGAGGTCGTTGACGTCGTGCTCCCCCTTGCGCAGCACCGAGATGGTCATGCCGCACTCGGACTGGCCGAAGAACTGGAAGAAGATGTGACCGAACTTCTCGATCGCCTCCTTGAGGCGGGTCGGTGAGATGGCGGACGCGCCGTAGTACACCGTCTCCAGGCTCGACAGGTCGTAGTCGTCGATCTTGGGATGGTCCATCAGGATGTAGAGCATCGTCGGCACGAGCATCGTCGCGGTGATCTTGTACTTCTGGATCGTCTCGAGGACCGCGGTCGGGTCGAAGCCGGGGAGTACGACGATGCTGCCGCCACGCAACAGGGTCGGGATGAAGAACGCCGCACCCGCGTGCGAGAGCGGGGTGGCGATCAAGAACCGCGTCTCCTCCGGCCACTCCCACTCCATGAGCTGGATCTGGGTCAGGGTGGCGCCGCTGCGGTAGGTCTGCATGACGCCCTTGGACGCGCCCGTCGTACCGCCGGTGTAGGTGAAGCCGCTGACGTCGTCAGGCTCGACGATCGGGGCCACGAGCGGCTTCGGCTCGAAGGTCTCGGCGAGCGCGATCAGGTCGATGCCGACCTCGGAAGGACCCAGCGACAACAGCCTCTTGAGGCCGGGCGCCCTGTCGCGCAGCTCGGCGGCGCGCTCGTCGAAGGCACTCGGGTCGAACACGAGCGTCTCGATCTCCGCGTCTTCGAGCACGTACGCCTGGTCGTCTGCCGAGCCCATCGGGTGCAGCGCGGTACTGCGGCACGGCGTGAGCATGTTCGCGCCCATCGTGAACAGCACCTCGGGCCGGTTCTTGGACAACATCGCGATCGGGTGATGGGCCGTGATGCCGAGCGAGGCGAAGGCCTGGACGTACTTGCTCACCTGAGCCGCGACCTGGGCGCCGGTGAGGATCTCCTCGCCCAGATACACCGCTGGCTTGTCGGCATGCCGCGACAACGCCGCGATCAACAGGTCGGGCATGAAAGCGGGGGTGTGGAGCGCGTCGTCGGTGACGGTCGACATCAGTGCGAATCCTCCGGTGCTGGCTTAGCCTGACGATATCTGACGACCCGTCAGATAAGCCCATGCCGTTGCTGGAGAGGGTGGACGACGACATGACAGTCACCCTCAACGTCGGGGTGTCGAACTTCGGCGGATGGTGCGGCGGGGACTGGAAAGCGCTGGTGGACCTCGCCCGAACCGCCGAGGACGCCGGCATCGACCGCATCACTGTCGTCGACCACACCGTCATGGGGCGCAACACCGACGCCTACGCGTGGGGCCGGTTCCCGGTCCCCCCGGAGGCACCCTGGCTCGAGCCGTTGACGGTGCTGACTGCGATGGCGTCGGTCACGTCGCGGATCCGGCTGGCGACCGGCATCCTCATTGCGCCGCTGCGTCCGGCTGCCCTGCTGGCCAAGCAGGTCGCGACCCTCGATCTGCTTTCCGAAGGCCGGGTCGACCTCGGCGTCGGCGTCGGTTGGCAGAAGGAGGAGTATGACGCGCAAGGCCTGGCCTTCGCCGATCGCGGGCTACTGCTCGAGGAGACCATCGCCGCCTGCCGTGAGCTCTGGTCCCATCTGCCGGCGGCCTACCACGGCAAGACGGTCAGCTTCGACGACACGTTCTGCGCGCCGCAGCCGGTCCAGCCCCGCCTGCCCGTCTGGTTCGGCGGCACCCTTACCGAGCGGATGCTGCGCCGCGTCGTCGAACTCGGCGACGGGTGGATCCCGATCATGGGCGCGACCGCCGCCGACGTCCGCGACGGCGCCGCACGGATCGCGGCCGCCACCGACCGCCGAATCGACATCCAGTGCCGCGCCCCGATGGTGGTGGGCGAGGACAACCGCCCAGACCTGGCTGCGACGATCGGCGGCGTACCGCAGCTCGTGGCGGTCGGCGTCACGGACGTGACGGTGAACCTCGCGTCCTTCGCGCCCGCCCTTGCGGACGCGCCGGGCGCACTGGAGGCCCTCGCGGCCGCGTTTCGCAAGGAGGTCGGATGAGCGAGCTGATGGACCGCTGGGAGATCCGGCTGCTGGTCGAGCACTACGCAAGCGCCGCCGACCGTGCGGACGGCGCGGCCGCCTCCGAGCTGTTCACCGACGACGGCGAGTTCTTGATGTGGCTCGACCCGAACGTGGAAGACCCCACGTCACACCGGCGCGGTCATGAGGAGATTGCTGCCGCGATCGATCGGATCCGTGACTACAGCCACACTCACCACACGATCGGCAGTCATGCCGTGCTCGAGCTCCACGACGATCACGCCCACGGCGAGACCCGCTGCGAAGCGCACCATCTGGTCGGTGCGCCGCCGAACGTCAACGACCACGTGATGTTCGCGTTCTATCGCGACGACTACGTCAAGCAGGACGGTCGATGGCGCTTCCGCCGCCGCGAGCTTCGCGTCAACTGGATCAGCATCCTGCCGGTGGGGAGCTGACGGTTGGCCGACACAATGCGCGCCTACCGGCTGCTCGACTGGCAGCGCGCCGACTTCGACGAAGTGCCCGTGCCGGTGCCCGGACCTGGCCAGGTGCGGGTGCGCGTCGGTGGCGTCGGGCTGTGCCACTCGGACGTGATCTTTCTCGAAGCCCCGGCAGGGCTGCTCCCCTACGACCTGCCGTTCACACTCGGCCACGAGATCGCGGGATGGATCGACGCGATCGGTGACGGCACGTCCAACGTCGCACTCGATGAGCCGGTCGCGGTGGCCTGCATGTCGCCGTGCGGTGACTGTCGTTGGTGCCGTCGCGGTCAGGACAACTACTGTGTCGACACCTGGCACGGGCGGGGTTTCGGGATCGACGGTGGCCTCGCCGAGTACCTCGTCGTCGACGCCGGACAGGTGGTGCCGCTCGGCGATCTCGACCCGCGCATCGCCGGCCCGCTCACCGACGCCGGCGCGACGTCGTACCACGCGGTGAAGAAGGTGCTGCCGAAGATCTACGACGACTCGACCGTCGTCGTGATCGGGGTCGGAGGCCTCGGGGCGTACGGCGTGCAGTGGCTGCGGATGCTGACCCCCGCTCGGATCATCGCGGTCGAGGCGAAGCCGGAACGCATCGAGGCGGCCGTCGACCTCGGAGCCCACGACGTCGTCGAGGCCGGCGAGGGTCTTTCGAAGCGGCTCGCGGCGGCGATCGGCGACGGCGGCGCCGACGCGATCCTCGACTTCGTCGGCAGCGACGCGACGATCCGAGCATCGTTCCGCAACGCGGCGAAAGCGGGTGCGATCGCCTTGGTGGGCCAGGGGTTCGGCTCGGCCGAGGTGCGCTATGGCGCGATGGCGCACGACTGCGACCTTTTCAACCCGCAGGGCGCCACGATCGCAGAACTGCACGAGGTGATTGCGCTGGCCAAGACGGGTGAGGTTGTCGTCGAGGTCGAACACTTCGCGTTCGACGACACGCCGGCCGCCTACGACCGTCTCGAGGCCGGGACGCTCAACGGGCGTGCGGTCGTCCTGCCGAACGGCTAGTCGACCTGCTGGGATCGCCGCAGCCGGCGCCGCAACGCCCACGTCGTGAGCTCGGGTCCGGCCAGTGCGACCGTGACGGCGAGCGCCGCGCCGACGATCCAGCTGGCGGTCGACCGGGACGTCACGGCCTCCAGTCCTAGCTGCGCCAGAGAGCCGAACACGAGCAACGTCAGCTTCATCGCGAACCAGTACCAGTTCCACGTCGGTCGCTTCGCCGGCGCGGTCTGACCGCGCGAGCGGCGAGCCACCCAGCGAACCGCCGGCACGACGAGGAGCATCACAACCGCGAGCCGCACCAGCCGTTCCCACAGCGGGCTGCTCGCGTGCCACACCCACGTGCCTCCCAGGAACAGGCCGGCGACCGCAAATCGGATGCGAAGCGCGGTGCGCCACTGTCGTCGTGATCCCTCGCCGTGCCGTTGGAGCCGGCTGCGGATGCCGAGCCGCGCCAGCGGCAGTACGACGACGAGGAGCAGCAGAGGGGACAAGCCGTGATGGGCGGCGCCGGCAATCGCCTGGTCGGTCACGACGGTCCGCCGTACGCGGCCTTGATCTCGGCGAGTGCCGCGAGTCCTTTGCGCAGCGCCGCCAGCTCCGTCTTGGACAGCCGCTGCCTGAGCTGGTCATCGACGTCCTGCGCCCCCGCCACGACTGCCTCGGCGGCATCGCGGCCGCGAGCGGTCAGCCGCAACACGAGTCGCCGCCGATCCGCGGGGTGTTGTTCGCGCACGACATAGCCGCGCGAGACCAGCGTCTCGGTCAGCTGGCTGAACGCCTGCTTGGTGACGCCGAGTCCCCGGACGAAGTCCTCGACGGCCTCGCTGCCGGTCGACAAAGAAGCGAGGACGAACCCGCCACCGCGCGGGAGGTCGGTGATCCCTCGTGCGGCCAGCTCGGCCTCGACCCCTCGCTTGTAGCTCCCCCGAGCGCCGCGCATCAGCGCGGGGATCGACGCAGCGTAGTTGCCGGCAGGAGACGCAGCCACGCCGCCAGTATTTGGTCAATCGTCCTGACTGTCAAGACTGTTGACTAGTTTGCACAGCGGAGGGCCCGCGTCGGTAAGACTCGTTACATGCGCCCGGCCACCGTGTGCGCGGCGCTCGTCGTCGTACTCAACCTCCTGGGCGCGCCCGGCAATGCCCTCGCCGCCGCGCATCAGCCACCGCGCACCGCGGTGCGGCCTTATCCGTTGCAGACCTTGCAGGTGCCGCGGCGCGCCGACGTCGTCTTCACTGTCCCGCCCCGGACGCCGCCGGCTCCCGGGTTTCCCGCATTGCCGAAGGCGTTGGGCGACTACTTCGCGCTCTACTTCCCCGCGATCGCGCAGGGGTGGGTGAACATGCGCGATCCCGGTTCGGCGTACGGCTGGTCCTCGCAGTTCCCCTTGATCGGCAGCAAGCGGTTTCCGGACCTGGTCCCGCACCGCCGCTACCGCATGCTGGTGGCGGTCCAGCGCCCCGGGCGGATCCAGCTGCCGTTCCCGATGCACGTGTTGCGGGTACGCCGTACCGCGTTTCGGGTCGGCGCTGTGACGCATCCGATCCGGTTGCCGGCACCGGCGAGCCCAGTCGCGATCGGCGCAGCGCCCGACACCCTGCACGACTTCGCCGTCGAGTCGACCGGGATCGTCCTCGACTGGGCCGCGGACCCTTCGCTCACCGAGTCGGTGCAGGGGGACGCGTGCCCGGCCGCCCTGGTGGTCGGCGCTCTCGCCTGCCCGAAACGCAACTTGTCGACCTACGTCATCACCCAGACCGGGTTCGGCCGCGGCACCCCGCTTCAGGTCACGATCGGCGAGGGCTTCGACCGACCCGTCGACGCGGCGTACCTCAGCAGCTACGCCGCGAACCTCCCGACGCCGTTCGACCGAGCGACGATCCTCGCCTTCGCCATCACCCCCCGCCCCCGTTCGAAGTAGCACACAACCGCCGTACCTAACCGGACATCCGGGGGCAAGCGCGGCAATCCGCCGCGGGTTGTGTGCTACTTCGGGGTGGGAAACGGCGGCGAGGTACGGCGGTGTCGCTCAGCCGGTGTAGCCCATCGGCATCAGGATCGACTTGAGCTCGCAGAACGCCGCGAGGCCTTCAGGGCCGTCCTCGCGACCGATGCCGGAGCACTTGTAGCCGCCGAACGGCGAGCCCATGTCGAAGGCATACCAGTTGATCCCGTAGGTGCCCGTGCGGACGCGGGTCGCCACCTGGTAGCCGTGGTCGACGTCCTGGGTCCACACCGATCCGGCCAGGCCGAAGTCACTGTCGTTGGCGATCGCGACCGCCTGCTCCTCGGTGTCATAGGGCACCAGCGAGAGCACTGGGCCGAAGATCTCCTCCTGGGCGATCGTCATCTTGTTGTCGACGTCGGCGAAGACCGTCGGCGCGACGTACCAGCCCTTGTCGAGGCCTGCCGGACGGGTGCCGTCGAGGACGAGGCGAGCCCCCTCCGCCTTGCCCTTCTCGATGTAGCCCTCGACCCGGTCGCGCTGCCGCTCGGCAACCAGGGGCCCGAGCTGCGTCGCCGGGTCGGCCGGGTCGCCGACGACGAACAGCTTCGCCGCCTCGGTGATCGCTTCGGTTATCTCGTCGTAGCGAGTGCGCGGGGCGAGGATCCGGGTCTGCGCGACGCACGCCTGACCACTGTTCATCAATCCGGAGAAGGCGATCATGAACGCACTGGAGGCGAGGTCGACGTCGTCGAGCAGGATCGCGGCCGACTTGCCGCCGAGCTCGAGGGAGACCCGCTTGAGCCGCTCCGTCGCCAACGCACCGACCTTGCGCCCGGCGGCGGTCGAGCCGGTGAAGGACACCTTGTCGACGCCGGGATGGGTCACGAGGTACTCGCTGACCTCGCGTTCGGCCGGTACGACGGAGATCACGCCTTCGGGTAGACCGGCCTCGACCAGCAGGCCGCCGAGCATGAGCGCGTCGATCGGAGTCTCCGGCGCAGGCTTCAGCACGACGGTGCAACCGGCCAGCAGCGCTGGGATGACCTTGTTGATCGCGATGAACAGCGGCACGTTCCACGGAATGATCGCCGCGACGACACCCACGGGTTCGCGGCGCACCTTGGTCATGCCGAACGCGCCGTGCCGCGTCTCCTCCCAGCCGAACGTGTCGGCGAGGCCGAGGAAGACATCCATTGCACCCTTGGCGGGCGTCCACATCATCATCTCGACCGTGGTCGGCGGCGCACCCATCTCGGCCGAGATGACGGTCTTGTAGTCATCCAGCCGCTGCTCGAGCAGCTTCGCGAACTTCGCGATCACCATCGCGCGCTCACTCGGCGGCGTCGTCGGCCAGGGGCCTGAGTCGAACGCTCGGCGCGCCGCGGCCACCGCCGCATCGATGTCCGCCTCGGCGCCCTCAGGCACCGAGCCGACGACCTCCAGGGTGGCCGGCGAGGTGACCTCGAACCGCCGATTGGTCGACGGAGCGACCCATTCGCCACCGATCAGAAGCTGGTCGTACGACGTCATCCTTGACCCCTTTGTCGTTGGCCGCGACAACCGCGCAATGCCCTCTGCGACCATATGTGACGCCCCGTCAGATTCGCCACCGGGTGGGCCGAAAGATGATCATTGTTGACCACAGACGTCGCGGTGCGGCAGGCCTACTTTCAGCTCATGAAGGCGCGTACGTCAGCAATCGCACTCACCGCACTCCTCGGCCTCGCCGGCTGCGGAGGCGCCAGTGAGAGTCACCCTCCGACGACAGCGCCGTCATCCGCCGCGGCCTCGGTGGGCTCCCAGGCCGCGGCGGACATCACGTCCGCCTGGATGACCTTCTTCCACACCGGCACCAAGCCTGCCGCGGCGAAACGGCTGCTGCAGAACGGCGACCGGATGACGCAGGCGATCAAGGTCGCGGCACAGGTGCAGCGACAGACGAAGCTGAAGGAGGACGCCCGGGTGACGAAGGTCGCGATCACCAGCCCGACGACGGCGACCGTCACCTACGACCTGCTCAGCCACGGAACGACGCTGCTGCCCGGTGCCACCGGGCAAGCCGTCCTGCAGGACGGTCGGTGGAAGGTGTCCACCGAGACCTTCTGCACGCTGGTCGAGCTCGGCGCCGGCGGCAAGAAGATCCCCGGCTGCTGAAGAATCGACGGGTGTGACGACCCGTCAGACGTCCACCACCCCACCCACCACCCATCAGCGGAGACGGGTCTGACGACCCGTCAGGTTTCTATATAGTCCGGGCGTGGCTGGCTTCAACCTCGCGGACCTGTTCGAGCTGGTCTGCGACGCGGTGCCTGACCGTGAAGTCATCGTCTCTCCCGCACGGCGGCTGACGTTCGCCGAGCTCGACGCGCGTGCCAATCGCCTCGCGAACGCGCTCGCCGACCTCGGCATCAACGCCGGCGACCACATCGGTCTGCAGCTGCTCAACGGGTCGGAGTACATCGAAGGAATGCTCGCCGCGTTCAAGCTGTCCGCGGTGCCGATCAACGTCAACTTCCGTTACGTCGAGGGCGAGCTGCGCCACCTCTACGACGACGCCGACCTGATCGCGGTCATCCACCACCAGCAGTTCTCACCACGTGTCGGCGCAGTCGTGCCAGACGCGGCGACGGTTCGGCATCTGCTCGTCGTCGCCGACTCCTCCGGTGCGCCGCGGGCAAGCGGCGCACTGGACTACGAGACCACCCTCGCCGCCGCGTCGGACTCCCGGCCCGACGGCACGGGCCGCAGCGGCGACGACCGCTACATCGCCTACACCGGAGGGACCACCGGGCTGCCCAAGGGCGTCGTCTGGCGCCAGGAGGACATCTTCTTCGCCGCGATGGGCGGCGGTGACGTGTTCCAGTCCGGCAACTTCATCGCCACTCCCGGCGAGCTCCTCGAACGGCTTCCCGAGGTCGGCGGCACGATCCTCACAACACCTCCGCTGATGCACGTCAGCGCCCAGTGGGGGGTCTTCCACTCGCTGTTCGCGGGCGGCCGTGTCGTGTTCCCGCCGCAGGGCGCCTTCGACGCCGCCGCGATCTGGTCGCTGGTCGCCGCCGAAGGCGTCAACATCCTCACCATCGTCGGCGACGCGATGGCGCGACCGCTCGCAGACACCTACGCCGAAGCGCTGGCCGCCGGCACGCCGTACGACGCGTCGTCGCTGTTCGTCGTCGGGTCCGGCGGTGCCGTCCTGTCGACCCAGGCGAAGGCGAAGCTCACCGAACTGCTGCCGTCGCTGATGGTCGTCGACGGCTTCGGCTCCTCAGAGACCGGGATCGTCGGCAGCAAGATGCACGTCAGCGGTGACACGACCACCGCGCCGAAGTTCACCGTCAACGCGCAGACGCAGGTCCTCTGCGAGGACGGCCGGCCGGTTGCACCGGGCTCCGGAGCGGTCGGTCGGCTGGCACGCAAGGGGTTCGTGCCCCTGGGCTACTACAAGGACGAGGCGAAGACGAAGGCCACCTTCGTCGAGATCGACGGCGAACGCTGGGTGCTCCCGGGTGACCACGCCACCGTCGATGCCGACGGCACCGTGGTGCTACTCGGTCGTGGGTCGACGTCGATCAACACCGGCGGCGAGAAGGTCTACCCGGAAGAGGTCGAGACCGCGCTCATGACGCACGACTCCGTGGCGGACGTGATCGTGGTCGGCGTTCCGGACGACCGCTTCGGCGAACGAGTCGTCGCCGTAGTCGCCGCCGCCGACGGCGCGGCGCCGTCCCTCGATGCGTTGCAGGGCCACGCCCGCAGCGCGCTGGCCGGATTCAAGATTCCCCGAGAGCTGGTTCTCGTCGACGCGGTCGAGCGGACGCCGGCCGGCAAGCCCGACTACGCATGGGCGAAGCGAGTAGCAACGGAGGGGACCATCGATGGACAGCTCTGACGTGCAGGCGATCAGTGACCGGCTCGCAATCCAGGACCTGATCAGCCGCTACCCGGTACTGGTCGACAACCGCGACCTCGACGCACTCGACGCGCTCTTCACCGCCGACGCACACCTGGACTTCACGAGCTTCGGCGGGCCGAACGGCGGTCTGGCCGAGGTCAAGGAGTTCCTCACCGTGTCGCTCGGGATGTTCGCGAGCACCCAGCACATGATGGGGCTGCCCGCGATCGCCCTGAACGCGCACACCGCCACCGCGAAGACCTCCTGTCACAACCCGATGGTCATGGCGGGGCCGGACGGCAAACGACAGGCGTGGCTGATCGGGCTCTGGTACGACGACGAGTTCGTCAAGACCGCGGACGGCTGGCGCATCGCGTCACGTACCGCGACGCGCTGCTACGCCGTCCTCAATCTCCACGACACCAGCCTGACCGCCTAGTGGCA
>DASZRO010000022.1 GCA_035550055.1 Mycobacteriales bacterium
GCGGCGATCCGAGCCACCCCCTTCCACATGCCCAGCCCGGCTTCGGCCCGCTTCATCCGCCAACGCAAGAGGGGCTGCAGGTCGACCGGAAGCAGCGCGGCTTCGTGCCCCCAGTATTCGAAGAGCTCGCGCCGCCGGTACGCCATGGCGTCGAGGACAGAAGGGTCGTACGGGCCAAGACGCGAGTACGTCGGCAGGTAGTGGGCACGTGCAAGGACGTTGACACTGTCGATCTGAAAGAGGCCCGTGTGCTGAAGGATCCGCCGGATGTGGCGCCGGTCCACCGACGCCGTAGGCCGCTGCCGCGACGGGCCGTGACCGCCCAGACCCTGCGCGGCGATGGCGATGCGGCGCGCCTGCGCGAGGGTCACGCTTTGCCGTTGCACCGGCGCATCGTGTCAGGCTGTGCCCATGGCTTCGTCATCAGATAGCGGAGAGGCCGCCGCAGAGGCGGTCGCCAGCGACAACAGCGGCAAGCTCGGCCACAAGCTCCTGGCCGGCGTCGGCGCCGCGGCCACCGCCGCGGTAGCACGCAAGGCGCTGACCAGCGGCTGGAAGAAGGCCACCGGCAACGAGCCGCCCGCCGATCCGGCGAATCCCGACGTCCGCTGGCACGAAGCCGCCGGCTGGGCAGCGGCGTCAGCCGCCGTTGTCGCGGTGGCGCGGCTGGTCGCCCAGCGGCGCGTCGCGGCCACCTGGCGCCGGGCCTCGGGAGTCCTTCCACCCGGAATGGCAGACGAGCAGAACAAGTGAGCGGCGATCGGCCCGACGCCGAATCGGTCGCGTACGCCGGGGTCGCCGGGCAGGCCGAGCTGTTGCGCTCCGGCGCGATCACTGCGGTCGAACTGGTCTCGCTGCTGCTGGAGCGGATTGTTCGGTTCGAGCCGACGCTCAACGCGTTCCGACTGGTGCTCGGTGAGGAGGCGCTCGCTGCGGCAGCCGCCGCCGACGCCGCACGCCGGGACGGCGACCCGCGCGAACTGCTCGGCGTACCGATCGCCCTGAAGGACAACATTGCCCTGGTCGACACGGCGTCGAGATACGGCACCGGTTCACCCGAGCCGACGGCCGCCGCAGATGACGAGCTCGTCCGGCGGATCCGTGCCGCGGGGATGATCATCATCGGCAAGACCCACATGCCCGAGCTGGCGATGTGGGCGGCGACCGAGTCCCGCCACCACGGCATCAGCCGCAACCCGTGGGACCTCAGCTACGTGCCGGGCGGGTCGAGCGGCGGCTCGGCGGCCGCAGTCGCGGCGGGGCTGGTGCCGGCGGCGCACGCGACGGACGGCCTCGGTTCGATCCGGATACCGGCGTCATGCTGCGGGCTGGTGGGCCTCAAGCCGACACGTGACCTGCTACCGGCGGCACCGCACTGGCACGGGATGTCCCACGCCGGGTTCGTGACCAGATCGGTGCGTGACACCGCGTTGCTGATCGACAACCTGGCCGAGGGATCGCCCAGGCTCGTCGAGGCGATCGCGGCGGCGCCTGCGTCGTTGCGGATCGCGACCTCGCTCAAGGGAGCCTCCCCGGCCCGGGCACACCCCGAGATCCGTGCCGCCCATCAGCGCGTGGCGACGATCCTCGCCGATTTGGGCCACACCCTCGTGGAGCGGGATCCGTCGTACGGCGCGGCGCTGGCCACCGCCAACTCGCTGCGCTACCTCGGTGGCGTCGCGCAGGACCTCGCCGCACTGGCCGACCCGCATGCGACCGAGCGACGCACTCGGGAGCTGGCCGCGCTCGGTCGCCGGATCCCGGCACGTGCCATCACGTGGGCGCGCACGACCGGAGACGATTTCGGGGCGCGGATGGCGGCCTTCTTCGACGACGTCGACCTGCTCATGACGCCGACGATGCCGGTGCTGCCGCGACGGGCGGGCGAGCTCAGCCGGCGCGGGGCGCTTCGCACCCTCCCGCTGATGTTGCCGTGCGCGGCGTACACCGGGGCGTGGAACGCGGCCGGCCTGCCGGCGATGAGCGTGCCAGCCGCGACGACCGCGGGCGGGCTGCCGATCGGCGTACAGCTGATCGGGCCGAGCGGCGGCGAGGATCTGCTCGTCGGAGTCGCTGCTGCCCTCGAGTCAGTGATCGGATGGACCGACCGGCGCGTCGTCTCGCCCGAGGCACCAGCCCGGTTAGCGTGAGTGGTGTGCAACGAGGGGGCGCCGTCCGGACACTCGCGGCGATCCCGAACCTCGACGCGCTGTTCACGGCCCGGCTGCATCAGGGTGTGAAGTCGGCGCTGGCTGACGAGCAGGGCGCGGTCGTATTCAACGCGCCGCCGGTCGGCGCGTGGACCGTCGGCTTCGACCACGGCCGGGTGCACCTCTCGCGCGGCCGCGCCCGCAACGCGCGGGCCGTGATCACGGCCGACCCCTCGACGCTGGCCTCCGTTCTCGAGGGCCAGATCTCCGGCGTCGCGGCCTACCTCGACCACGGGCTGACGGTGCGCGGTGATCTCGCGCTGGCGCTTCAGATGGACGGCGCGTTCGACGTCGGTGAACGGCCGTCCAGCCACCCGGTCATCAAGGCGGCGAACGTGCTCGGCGCTCGTGCGTCGTACCTGGAAGCCGGCCCGGCTGACGCGCCGCCGGTGATCCTCATCCACGGTCTCGGCGCGACGAACGCCTCGATGCTGCCGCTGGTGCCGGACCTCGCGCGGGACCACCGGGTGCTGGCGCCGGACTTCCCCGGGTTCGGCGCCTCCGACGCGCCGAGGTGGCGCTACCGGCCGGGTGACCTCGCCACCTGGATCAACGCGTTCGCGGACAACGTGGGCGCGCGTCGGCCCAGCCTCATCGGCAACTCACTCGGCGGGCGGGTCGCCCTCGAGGTCGGGATGACCACGCCGGAGGCGGTCGACCGGTTGGTGCTGCTGTGTCCGTCTCCAGCCTTCCGCCGCTTCCGGGAGTTCGCCCCGCTCGTGCGGCTGGTGCCGCCGGAGGCGCTGGTCGCGCCGGTGGTTCTGCCGCACCGTGCGGTGGTGACCGTCATCCGCACGTTGTTCGCCGACCCGGAACGGCTGCCGCGCCCGTGGTACGACTCGGCTGCCGACGAGTTCATCCGGGTCATGCGCGACTACCGGCATCGGCGGGCGTTCTTCGCCGCGATGCGCCAGATCTATCTCGACGAGCCGTACGGCGAGGACGGGTTCTGGGACCGGCTTCCGGCGCTCGGCGCGCCGTCGCTGTTCGTGTGGGGCGACCGCGACTGGCTCGTGCCCTTCGCGTTCGCCGAGCATGTCACCCGGGCGCTGCCGCAGGCGGAGTCCGTCGTACTCCCCGACTGCGGCCACGTCCCCCAGTTCGAGTTCCCCGACGAGACCACGAACCTGATCCGCACCTTCCTCTCCGCCTGAACCTGACCCACGCCCCCGCCGCGGCCCCCGCGCCCTGCCGCCCAGCAACGCTCCGTTGCCGCGGCTGGTCCCCCAGCAACGCTCCGTTACCTGGGAAATCCCCCAGCAACGCAGCGTTACCCAGGGAATCCCCCAGCAACGCAGCGTTGCTGGTCAGGCGGCGGTACGCCGGACAACCTCGACGCCGGGCGGGAGCCCTTGGCCGGCATGACGTCGGTAGCAAGCCTCGAGTTCGGCAAGCACCGCACGAGGCTCGCGAGCGATACGCCGAGGCGAGTTGTGCAAGACGACCAGTCCTGCCACCACCATCGCGTCGTTTCGTCGCTGCATGTCTTCGAAGAGGTCCTCGGCCTCGTGGTACTTGCGGCCGTTCGTCTCATGCACCACACCCGCGTCCTCGAAGAGCGCATCCGGGCTGACGAGCTGACCACCGGGCAAACGCAGCAGGCTGTTCCACAGCGGCGTCGGAAGGATGCGGCTGCTTCTGATCAGGACGCGTACGTCGTCCTCCGGCAGTGAGCGCACCCCACTGCCCAACCGCTCGATCACCCGCACCAGCCGCGGGCGGCCCCGCGACGGTCCCTCCACCGCCTCGACGCCCAACGCCTCGAGTCCGACCAGGCCGCGCTGGACCGCGGCCGCCGAGACAGCGAGCGCCTCCCGCGCGTCACCATGGCGCAAGACGAACTCCGCGAGGGCACGCTCAGGCGGGACAACCGGAAAGCCGTCGACCGTACGCGGGCGCGGCAGCCGCGTGGTCCGCCGTACCGAGAGGAAGTCGCGCGACGTACGCCGCACCTCGTCAGGCACGAGCACCCGAACGAAGGGATCCGAGGGCAAGCCAGTCAGGCCATGGAGGTCGAGGGCGTCGAGATCGGTGAGCATCCCCTGCGGGCCCGCCCGCAACAGAGCTGCCCGCCGCCGCTGCGCGATGGTCGCCGGTCCTGGTCCGGTGAGGTAGACACCCGGAAGAAGCACGGCCCAGTGGCGGCCGAGCTTCGTCCGCAGCTCCTCCTCACTGAGCTGAAGCAACGCCTGGCTGCGGGTGATCAACCCGCCCTGGCTGCGGGCAACGTGGTCGTCGAAGTAGGTCATGCCTCGACCATGACCTTGCCGCCACCGTCGACCGCCGGACGCAGCATCGGCGGTGCACAGCAACGGCCCGTTGCCGGGCCTGTGGACCAGCAACGGCGCGTCACCCCACCCGATACCCCAGCAACGCAGCGTTGCTGGGGGGGGGGGGGGACGGGGGAAACGACGGCTCGAGGGGAGACGGTGAGGGTCAGGGGTGGAGGTCTTGGGTGATCGCCGCGCCGAGGCGACGGGTCTGCCGGGCGTTGAGCGAGGCGCTGGCCAGCGCCCCCGCGAGCATCGGCAGGACCGACGCCGCGTTCTCGCCGGCCCGTTTCATCACCCGCCGGCGCAAGGCGCGCCGCGTCGCCCCGGTGAGCAGACCGGACACGCCGCCACCGCCGGCGGCCCGTTCGAGCGCCCGCCCGCGAGTCCACGCCCCGAGGTACGCCGCGGCGCGCACCGCCGGCGTACCGGTCGCGGCACGCCCGTAGACCTCGTGCAGCTCGGCCACCAGCTTCAGCTCCACCGCGATCACCGCCACGGTCTCCGCGGCGACCTGCACCGGCGAGGACAGCAGCAGCGGCGGCGCCGCGAACTCCAGCGACGACACGACGCCCGCTGCGGCGCCGATCGCCGAGGTGGTGCGTACGGCGCTGTCGGTCAACGCGCTCGCCAGCTCGTCACCGAGCAGCCCACCGTGATGCGCCGAAAGGGTCGGAAGGTCACGTATCGGGACGTGCGGCGCAAGCTCGGCCACGGTGTCGGTGAGCCATTGCCCGCTCGCGACCGCGGCGGCGCCGGCCCGGCGGGCGCTCGCACCCAGAGAGAGGCCAAGCCGCCGGAGCAACGCGGCGCGCCCGCGTCGGTCCAGCGGCGTGTTGTCGAGGAGTCGCGCGATCACACCCGGCGCGTCGGCGCCGGGGTCGTCGGCAGGCTCGCCTGAGCTCAGGCCGCGCACTCCGCGCAGATGCCCTTTTTCTCGTCGACGAGCTGGCTGCGGTGGCGGACCAGGAAGCAGCGGCGGCAGGTGAACTCGTCGGCCTGCTTCGGTACGACGCGCACGGTCAGCTCTTCACCGGACAGGTCGGCGCCGGGCAGCTCGAGGGATTCGGCGAGGTCGGCCTCATCGACGTCGACCGCGCCGGCCTGCGCATCGCGGCGAGCCTTCAGCTCCTCGATGCTGTCTTCGGTGGCCTCGTCATCAGTAGCTCTTGGAGTGTCGTAGTCAGTCGCCATCGCCTTGTCCTGCCATCCCTGCGTCTCTGGGAACACTGAGTGCTTCGAAAAGCACCGTCATCGGAAAACATCGAGTCTTCGTGGGAACCACAACGCTCCAGCGGCCGATTTATGCCCGCCGGCCGTGCTGTCGTTCATCCCGTGCGGGCCGCACGTTACCTGATCGTGCTGACGAAGTGGCGGTCCGGCGGTTAAGACTTGGCCACGCTTAGGGCAGGATGCCTGCGACAAAGGAGAGCCGCGTGGCCATCTATGCCCTCGGCGATCGCGTCCCGACGATCGCCGACACCGCTTACATCCACCCCGACGCGACGGTGATCGGTGCGGTCACGATCGGTGAATACTCCAGCGTTTGGCCCGCTTCCGTGCTGCGCGGCGACTACGGCGAGATCACGATCGGCGACCGTACGTCGATCCAGGACGGCACCGTCATCCACGCCACCCACGACCTGTTCACCCACGTCGGCAGCGACTGTGTGATTGGTCACAACGCCCATCTCGAGGGCTGCACCATCGAAGACAAGTCACTGGTCGGGTCCGGCTCGATCGTGCTGCACCGCGCGGTTGTGCGCTCGGGCGGCCTGGTCGGCGCCGGCGCGGTGGTGTCGAACGGCACCGAGGTCCCGAGCGGCGCGATGGCGCTGGGCATCCCCGCCAAGATCAAGCCCGACTCGGTAACGCCGGAGTTCATCCAGCTCGCCGTCGACGTGTACGTCGAGAACGCCAAGCGCTACCCCACACTGCTGCGCCGCCTCGACTGAACCGGCCGCTACAGCAGTTTGCGCATGGCCTTGCGATCGGTCTTGAACACGCTCGTCAGCGGGATCGCGTCGACGATGCGGACCTCCCGCGGGTATTTCGCCTTGTTGATGTGCCCGCGCGCCCACTCCACGAGGGCGGCAGCGTCCACCGCGGCGCCCGGGCGCAGCTGCACGAAGGCGACGACCTCTTCGCCGTACGTCGGATCCGGCTTGCCGACCACCCCGCACGCGACGACGTCGGGATGGGTGAGCATCGCGTCCTCGATGTCGCGCGGGTAGACGTTGATGCCGCCACGGATGATCAGGTCCTTGAGCCGGTCGACGACGTAGAGGTAGCCGTCGGCGTCGAGGCGTCCGACGTCACCGGTGTGCAGCCAGCCGTCACGGATCGTCTCGGCGGTGGCCTCCGGAGAACGCCAGTAGCCGGTCATCAGGACCGGGCCACGCACGCAGATCTCACCGTCCTCGCCGGTCTCCGCGACGGTGCCGTCCGGCTTCTCGAGGCGCAGCTCGACGCCGGGCACCGGGATGCCCACGGCGCCCGCCCGCACCGCACCCGGCGGCGACGAGGAGATCAACGCCGCCGTCTCGGTCATGCCGTAGCCCTCCATGACCTCGACGTCCGGCAGCCGCCGGGCCAGCTCGGCGCGCGTCTCGGCGAGCAGCGGGGCGCCACCGCTCGTCAGCCGTCGCAGCGAGGACAGGTCGTACTCCTCGAGCGGGAGCGACAACAGCATCTGCAGCATCGAGGGCACGACCGCGCCGAGCGTCACCCGGTGCTTGACCGCGAGCTCCACCCAGCCGGCCGGGTCGAACCAGCGCATCAGTATCGAGTCACTCGGTTCGGGAGCGTGCAGGCCCAGCGTCGAGACGAGCAGTCCGTACGCGTGCGACAGCGGGAGCGGCGTCAGCGCGACGTTGAGCTCCGGGTCGTGTGACCGCGTCACCGCCGCCCATGCCGCCGCCGACATCGCGTCGTGGCTGAGCATGACGCCCTTCGACCGGCCCGTGGTGCCACCCGTGTAGAGCAGCGCCGCCATCTCCGCGGGGTCGCGCTCGACCAGCGTCCCCTCCTCGGCGGACTCCAGCTCGGCGTAGGACAGCGTGCCGGCAGCCTCGCCCGTGGCGAGGATCACCCCGCGGAGGGTGTCGAGGCCAGCACCGGCCGCCTGCACCTTCGCCAGGAAGTCCGGGGTGGTGACGACGAAGGCCGCCGCGCTGTCGGCCAGCACGTGGCGCAACTCGTCGTCGGAGAGCAGGAACAGCACCGGCGTGGTGACGCCCCCCGCCCGCCAGATCGCGTTGTAGGCGATCCCGACCTCCGGGCAGTTCGCCATGCACAGGACGACCCGATCCCCCGGCTGCAGGCCGGCGGTGACCAGCCCTTGGGCAAGGCGGCGGGTACGCCGGGCGAGCTCGCCACTGGTGTGGGTCTCGCCCTCGAAGATCAGCAGCGCATCCGGCCCGAGCCGCTGCCAGGACTGCTCCGCCAGCTGTTGCAGGCTCGTGCCGGTGGGCTTGGTCGCAAGCTCGACTGCCATGCCGATACTGTGCCACCGAACATCATTCGGCTCGCACCGTGAGGTCACCGTGGACTTCCGAGACACCCCAGAAGAGGCCAAGTTCCGCGCCGAGCTGCGTGCCTGGCTGGAAAGCGCACTGCCGGCGGGCTGGGCCGACCAGGCACCGACCGTCGGACGCTGGAACGAAGCCGACAGCCGCGCCTGGAGCAAGAAGCTCTACGACGCGGGGTACGTCGGCATCACCTGGCCCAAGGAGTACGGCGGCGGCGGCCACCCGCACGAGTTCCAAGGGATCTTCCTCGAGGAGAGCGCCCGCGCCAGCGCCCCCGACCACATCGGCGGCATCGGGCTCGGCATGGCCGGCCCGACGATCATCGCCTGGGGCAGCGACGAGCAGAAGAAGCGCTACCTCGCACCACTGCTGTCGGGTGAGGAGGTGTGGTGCCAGGGCTTCTCCGAGCCGGGTAGCGGTTCGGACATGGGCGCGGCAAAGACCCGCGCCGTTCTCGACGGCGACGAGTGGGTGGTCAACGGCCAGAAGGTGTGGTCGAGCTGGGCGCACATCGCCGACTGGTGCATCCTCGTCGTCCGCACCGACCCTGAGGCCGAGAAGCACCGCGGGCTGTCGTTCCTGCTCGTCGACATGCACTCCCCCGGCGTCGAGGTGCGTCCGCTGCGCCAGATCACCGGAGACCCGGAGTTCAACGAGATCTTCTTCACCGACGTACGCGTCCCCCGCGATTCGATGCTCGGGCAGCCCGGCGAGGGCTGGAACGTCGCGATGACGACGCTGCTGCACGAGCGCGGCACGCTCGGGTTCGCGCTGACCGCAGGCCTGGAAAAGGCCGTCAACCGGCTGGTCCAGCTGGCGAAGGAGACCGGGCCGGACGGCACGCGACCCGCTGACGATCCGGTGGTGCGCGACCAGATCGCGCAGTTCTGGATCGACCTGCAAGGCCTGCGCTTCACCAACTACCGCGCGCTGACCGCGCTGCAGAAGACCGGCGTACCGGGGCCGGAGGGGTCGATGGCGAAGCTGCACTGGAGCGAGACGAACCAGCGGCTGACGTCCTTCGCCCAGAACCTGCTCGGCCTCACCGCTCAGCTCGACGGCGAGGGCGCCGTCTGGGACGGGTTCTGGACCTACAACCAGCTGCGCAGCCGCGGCAACACCATCGAGGCGGGGACGTCGGAGATCCTCCGCAACATCATCGCGGAGCGGGTCGTCGGCCTGCCGAAGTCACGATAAGGACCCCGGGACATGGACTTCGCATTCTCATCCGACCAGGAGCTGTTGCGCGCGGCGGCTCGCGACTATCTCGCCGACCGGTGCCCGGTCGAGCGCGTGGTCGAGCTCGCAGAGTCCCCGGAAGGGACCGATCCTGCCGACTGGAAGGCGATCGCCGACCTCGGCTGGCTCGACCCCGAGCTCGGGCTGCTCGAGCACGCCGTGATCGCTGAGGAGACCGGCTACGCGCTGCTGCCGACCCCCTGGTGGTCGACGGTGGCCCTGACGTGGCCGTTGCTCGACGACGAGCTACGTGATGCGGTCGGCTCGGGTGAGCGCAGCGTCACGCTCGCCTGGGCGGAGCAGGGCGGTCCCGCGACGATCGCCGCCGCGGCCGCGGGCAGCGCGACGTCGGCGGCCGGCACACAGCTGACCGGCACCAAGGTGAACGTGCCTGACCTCACGAGCGTCACCGACGTCATCGTCGTCGCCGCCGATGGCCTGTACGCCGTCGACGTCGCCGCGAACCCTGGTGTCGTGATCGGCCGCTCGACGATCGACAAGACCCGCCGGCTCGGCGAGCTGCACCTCGACGGCACGCCGGCTCGCAAGCTCGACGCCTCGCTCGGCACCCTCACCGAGGTACGCCGGCGGGCGATCGCCCTTGCGGCGTGCGAGGCGACGGGCGTCGGGCAGCGTGCGCTCGACATCGCCGCGGCGTACACGAAGGAGCGCCAGCAGTTCGGACGCATCATCGGCACGTACCAGGGCGTCTCGCACCGCGTCGCCAACATGTACGTCGCGGTGCAGCTCACCCGATCGATGGCGTACTGGGCGGCGTGGGCGGTCAGCGCCGACGACGCCCAGGCCGACGAAGCGGTGGCCGCCGCCAAGGCGACCGCGGGAGAGAACTCGGTCTTCGCCTGCGAATCCGCGATCCAGGTCCACGGCGGCATCGGCTTCACCTACGAACACGTGCTGCACCGCTTCTACAAGCGGGCGCAGTGGATCAACGGCTTCGAAGGCGCCGCGCGCAAGCACCGCGAGGCGATCGCCGACACCCTCCTCGGCCCCGCCGCCTGAGCCAGGGCCGGCGGCGCGCTCTCCGTTGCGTCGAACGGGTGAATCAGGCGAAGCGGTTCGCCATCTCGATGACGTCTCGGACGTACCACCACGCGTGGTTGTAGGAGTAGATCGCGTCGTCGAGTGCTTGACCGCCCCGGCCGGCGCCGACCGCGCAGAGGTAGCGCGCCGCGGAGAACACCGCGTCGACCGGGTCGTTGATGTCGGCGTGACCGTCCCCGTCGGCGTCGTACCCCCAACGCGCCCAGGTCGAAGGCAGGAACTGCATCGGCCCCTGCGCGCCGCCGACCGACGTGTGCACGTTCTGGCCGTTGCGGGTCTCGAGAGTGCCGATCCCGGCGAGCACGGTCCACGGAAGGCCCGCACACGTCGTCGCGGCGCGGCGATACAGATCGAGGTACGTCGCCGGGATCAGCTCGCGGGCGTACGCGCTGGAGACCGCCTGGTCGATCGGTGCCGCCCGGGTGATCACGACGTGTGCCGAGCGACCCAGCGCGCGACGGATCTCGTGCCGCAGCTGCGCCAAAGAGATCTTCGGCGCAACGACCAGCACCTCACGGTCGGGCTGGAGCCCGAGCTGGCGGGCGGCGGCGCTGACCACCATCCCCTGCGCACCCGGCAGCCCGATCGTCGCGAACGCACCGACCCGCAGCGGCGCCCGCAACTGGTGCGCGCCACGCGCGAGCACCGTCTTGCCGAAGTCACGACGAAGATGCGCGCTGTCGGCGAAGCCGACGGTGAGCTCGCCGCGGGCGATCGAGCGCCACAACGGCGTCGAGTGCGCGGTGAACGACGGGGTCAGCGCTCGGATGTGGGCCAGCGGCACGCCGACCACGTGGAGCTTGCGCCGGCCGATACGCAGCACCCCGCGAGCGAGCGGCACCACGCGTTTGACTCCACTCGCCGCGCGCAGCTTCGCCAGGCGCGCCGGGGAGGCGGTTGCGGGCAGCAGGACGGCCGCGTCCGGCGGCGTCAGCTTGCCGACCGGAGTGACGGTCGCGATCGGCGCGCCCACGGTGTGGGAGGCCGCCACGGTTCGCTCGGACGCTTTTGAGGGGTGGCCCACCGCTTGGGTGATCCCAACCGCCGCCGACGCCGCGATCACGGACAAGGCAACCGTGCCGACACCCACGGACGCGATCGTCCGGGCGCGCGACACAGTCGGCACCTATGCCCTCCCTCGAGTCTGGTATTCGCGGCGGTCCAGGCCCGCCAGGGTGCGATCTCAGACCTCTGAGGACACCAAAAGGTCGTGCAAGGCGTCAAACAGCACCGGATTGGCAGCCAAGGTCGTATTGGTACCAGGCGGGCTGCCGGCCAAACCTCCTAGCCTTGCGCCGGCCTCGGTTGCGACCAGGCCTGCGGCGGCCCAGTCCCACGGCTGCATGCCCGCCTCGAAGAACGCGTCGAGCTGGCCACTGGCCACCGCGCACAGGTCGAGGGCGGCCGAGCCCATTCGCCGGATGTCGCGCACCCGGGGCAGGAACGACGGCATCCGCTGCGCCTGCCGGCCCCGCAGGCCGGAGTCGTAGTTGAAGCCGGTCCCGACCAGCGCGAACGCCGGGTCGGGCTGCTGCGAACACGCCAGCCGAGCGCCCTGGCAGAACGCGCCACCGCCCCTCACGGCGGTGTAGGTGAGGTCGCGCTCGACGTCGACCACCACGCCACAGACTGCCGTCCCGCCGTACGCCGCCGCGACGGAGACCGCATACTGCGGAATCCGGTACAGGTAGTTGACCGTGCCGTCGAGCGGGTCCACGAGCCAGCTCACACCGGAGGTGCCCGACCGGCCCGCACCCTCCTCGCTGACGACGGCGTCGCTCGGGCGCGCGGCCGCCAGGCCCTCGACGATGACCCGCTCCGCGGCGCGGTCCATCACGGTCACGACGTCCGTCGGGCTGGACTTCGTGCTCACGTCGAGGTCAGCCGGCCGTTCCCGCAACACCGCGGCCGCGCTATGGGCGAGTACGACGGCGAGCTCGAGCAGCTCGCCCGAGTCCGGCTGGCTCAGCTCGTCGTCTTCTTCGCAGCGGTCTTCTTCGCCGGAGCCGACTTCTTGGCCGCCGTCTTGCTCACCGCGGTCGTGCCGACCGCGGTCTTGCGGACCGCCGCCTTCTTCGCCGGAGCCGCTGCCGCCGCCTTCTTCGCCGCGGCCGGGCGTCGCGTCGGCCGCGGCGCGGCCGGCTTCACCGGAACCTCAGCGACACCCGCCTGCGGGTGCTTGATCGGGCTCTCGCTGTCGCGTCCCGCGGAACGCACCGGCGTGCGCTCGGTCTTCTTGAACAGGCCGATCTTGTTGCCCAGGAAGACCAGCGGATCGTACTTGCGGTCGACCACGCGCTCCTTCATCGGGATGATCGCGTTGTCCGTGATCTTGATGTGCTCCGGGCAGACCTCGGAGCAGCACTTGGTGATGTTGCACAGACCGAGGCCCTGCTCCTCCTGCGCCATGTGCTGACGGTCGACGGTGTCGAGGGGGTGCATGTCGAGCTCGGCGTAACGGATGAAGAACCGCGGCCCGGCAAACGCGGGCTTGTTCTCCTCGTGGTCACGGATCACGTGGCAGGTGTTCTGGCACAGGAAGCACTCGATGCACTTGCGGAACTCCTGGCTCCGCTCGACGTCGACCTGCTGCATGCGGAACTTTCCGCCGGCGTTGTCCGACGGCGGCCCAAACGCCGGCACCTCGCGTGCCTTCTCGAAGTTGAACGAGACGTCGGTGACCAGGTCCCGTACGACGGGGAACGTGCGCATCGGCGTCACGGTGACCGTTTCGCCGGGCTCGAAGGTCGACAACCGCGTCATGCACATCAGGCCTGGCTTGCCGTTGATCTCCGCGCTGCACGAGCCGCATTTGCCGGCCTTGCAGTTCCACCGCACGGCCAGATCGCTTGCCTGGGTCGCCTGCAGCCGGTGGATCGCGTCGAGCACGACCTCGCCGTCTTCGACGTCGACCGTGTAGTTGACGAAGTCACCGCCTGACGCGTCGCCGCGCCAGATCCGCATCGGCAGTTTCCGGGGGCTCATTTCGCTGGCTCCTCGAACAGCTTGGCGAGATCGGCGGGCATCTTGGGCAACGGCTTGCGGTCGATCGCGACCTTGCCGTTCTTCTGGGTGACGATGAGATTGACCTTGCCCCACTCGGGATCGGTCTTCGGGTAGTCGTCGCGGGTATGGCCGCCGCGGCTCTCGGTGCGCGTCAGCGCCGCCTTGCCGACCGCTTCGGAGACCAGCAGCATCGACTTGAGGTCCAGCGCGGTGTGCCAGCCGGGGTTGTACGCCCGGCCGCCCTCGACGGTGATCTGCGCCGCCCGCGCCTTGAGCTTCTCGACCTCCCGCAGCGCCTGCTCCATCTCACTCGCCGTACGAATGATCCCGACGAGGGCGAACATCTGCTCCTGGAGCTCGTGCTGGATCGCGTGCGGGTTCTCCCCGCCCGAGGAGGCGAACGGCGCAAGCGCAGCCGCCTCCGCCTGCGCCACCGCAGCAGGCGCAGCAGCCGGTCGCCTCGTCAGCTTCCGGACGTACTCCGCCGCGCTGTCGCCTGCGCGCTTGCCGAACACGAGCAGGTCGGACAGCGAGTTGCCGCCGAGCCGGTTCGAACCGTGCATCCCACCGGAGCACTCGCCCACCGCGTAGAGACCGGGGACGCTGGCCGCCTGGGTGTCCGCGTCGACCTCGACCCCACCCATCACGTAGTGACAGGTCGGCGCGACCTCCATCGGCTCCTTGGTGATGTCGACGTCCGCGAGCTCTTTGAACTGGTGGTACATCGACGGCAGCCGCTTGTGGATGTCGGCCGCACCGCGACGGGTCGCGATGTCGAGGTACACGCCCCCGTGCGGTGATCCTCGCCCGGCTTTGATCTCCGCGTTGATGGCCCGCGCCACCTCGTCGCGGGGCAGCAGCTCAGGTGGCCTGCGGTTGTTGATGTGGTCGTCGTACCAGCGGTCGGCCTCCTCCTCGGTGTCGGCCGTCTCCGCTTTGAAGTAGTCGGTGATGTAGTCGAACATGAAGCGCTTGCCCTCGGAGTTGCGAAGGACGCCGCCTTCGCCGCGCACCGACTCCGTGATGAGCAGGCCCCGCACCGACAGCGGCCACACCATGCCGGTCGGGTGGAACTGGATGAACTCCATGTTGATCAGCGACGCGCCCGCCGAAAGCGCAAGCGCGTGGCCGTCACCGGTGTACTCCCACGAGTTGCTCGTGACCTTGAACGCCTTGCCGATGCCGCCGGTCGCGAGGATCACCGCGGGGGCATTCAGCTGGATGAACGAGCCGGTCTCGCGCCAGTAGCCGAAGACGCCGGCGATCTTGTTCGCGTCCTTGAGGATCTCGGTGACCGTGCACTCCATGTACACGTCGATGCCGAGATCCACCACCTTCTGCTGAAGGGTGCGGATCATCTCCAGGCCGGTGCGGTCGCCGACGTGCGCGAGCCGTGCGTAGCGGTGGCCGCCGAAGTCGCGCTGGGAGATCTTGCCTTCCTTCGTACGGTCGAACAGCGCGCCGTACTCCTCGAGCTCCCACACCCGGTCGGGCGCTTCCTGGGCGTGCAGCTGCGCCATGCGCCAGTTGTTGAGCATCTTGCCGCCGCGCATGGTGTCGCGGAAGTGGACCTGCCAGTTGTCCTCGGGCCACACGTTGCCCATGGACGCCGCGATGCCGCCCTCGGCCATGACCGTGTGGGCCTTGCCGAGCAGCGACTTGGTCATGACCGCGGTACGCGCGCCCGACTCGTGCGCGGCGATCGCGGCGCGCAGGCCGGAGCCGCCGGCGCCGATGACGACGACGTCGTAGTCGTGAACCTCATGGCCTGGCATCAGTGCATCGCCCCGAAGACGTGGTGGTAGTCGTGCAGGTTGCCGGTCGCGACGAGGCGGACGTAGAGGTCCACCAGCGCGATCCAGATCAGGGACAGCCACGCCCAGCGGATGTGGTGCTTGTTCAGCCAGGAGACCATCGTCCACCAGCGGTAGCGGAGCGGGTGCCTCGAGAAGTGGTTGATCCGGCCGGCCGTGATGTGACGGCACGAGTGGCAACCGAAGGTGTAGCCCAGGATCAGCACGGCGTTGACGACGTAGCCGAACGAACCGACGCCGATCTGGAAGTGGTCGCCAGATGCCGACTTGTAGATGAACGACTCGACCGCGTCGTAGGTCAGGATGCCGGCGAGGATCGCCGCGAAGTACCACGCGTAGCGGTGGATGTTCTGGAAGATCAGCGGGAACCGGGTCTCGCCGGTGTACTTCGCGTGCGGCTCCGCCACGGCGCAGGCCGGCGGGGAGAGCCAGAACGAGCGGTAGTAGGCCTTGCGGTAGTAGTAGCAGGTCGCCCGGAAGCTGAGCGGGAACAGCAGGATCAGCAGCGCGGGTGACAGCCAGCCGCCGATGTTCCATGCCGCCCACCGGGCGTGCGGCGGGCACATGTTCGTGAGGCAGGGCGAGTAGAACGGCGACAGGTACGCGTGGCCGGCGTAGATGTTGTGGTGATCGAAGGCCGCCCACGTCGAGTAGACGATGAACGCGCCGAAGCCGACGAACGTGACGAGTGGCAGCAGCCACCAGCGATCCGTTCGGAGGGTTCTGGCTTTGATTGCTGCCCGGGCTGTGGACCTCTCCGGCGTCACGACCTCAGTCGCCATCTTCGGGCGGCCGTCCCTTCTGTCCTCGACTGTGCGGATGAGCCCACACCGACGGATGACCTTATCTTCGACCCCAAACTGTGGTTTCCGTCACCCCGCCAATGTGGTTTCCGTCACGGCGCGGCGCGGAATCGGGTTTGCGTGAGTGGTGTTGTATGGAACGTGATGACGACGACCGCCCCTGCCGCGCCCACGCTCTCGCCGGCCGACCGCTGCGACCGCTGCGGAGCCCGCGCGATCGTGCGGGCCGTGCTGCCCGGCGGCGGCGATCTGCTGTTCTGCGGCCACCACGGCCGCGAGCACGCCGACCGGCTTCGTCAGGTCGCCGTGGAGATCCACGACGACGAGGGCGTCCTCTCGCTCAACTAGGCCGAGAGCTACCTCGGCATCGCGGCCCGAGCGGTCCAGCGACCGTCGGAGGACAACACCCGCAACGGCAGCCCGAAGGCCGCCGACAGCGTCGCCGAGGTGAGGGCGGCCTCGATCGGTCCGGCCGCGACCACGCGGCCCTCGCGGAGCAGCAGCGCATGTGTCGTCCCGGACGGGATCTCCTCGACGTGGTGCGACACCAGCACCTGCACCGGGCCCGCCGGGTCGCCGGCAAGCCGGCTGAGCATCCGCAGCAAGGCTTCCCGTCCGCCCAGATCCAGCCCGGCGGCCGGCTCGTCGAGCAGCAGCAGCTCCGGATCGGTCATCAGCGCGCGCGCCAGCTGCACCCGCTTGCGCTCACCCTCGGACAGCGTGCCGAAACGACGTTCGAGCAGCAGCCGGGCGCCCACCCACGTCAGCAGGTCGCAGGCCCGCGCCACGTCGCCGGCGCTGTAGTCCTCCGCGCCGCGGCGCACGCTCGCCTGCGAGGCGGTCAACACCACGTCGATGACCAGCTCGTCCGCGGGCAGCAGATCGGCGAGGGTCGCGCTCGCCCAGCCCACCCGTGGCAGGAGCTCGTCGAGGTCGGCGTCCGCCAAGCACTCGCCGAGCAGCCGCACCCGGCCCGAGCTCGGGCGCTCCGCCCCGGCGAGCGCGCCCAGCAGGGTGCTCTTGCCGGCGCCGTTCGCGCCGAGCACGACCCACCGCTCGCCGGCGTGGACTGCCCAGTCGAGCGGATGCAGCACCACAGTGTCGCCCCGGCGTACCGAGACGCCGTCGAGTGCGGCAACGGCCTCGGCCGAATGCAGCTCGTAGGCGACGCTCACATGCCGAAACGGTAGTTACTCCAGATACGGATGTCCGTTTCGACACGCGGTCGCAGATCACGCCTTGCGGTAGGCCCGCACCGCCAGCGGGATGAACACCGCCATCACACCGACCATCCAGAGCACACCGGCCCAGACGTGGTTGCCGGCTGGGGTGCCGAGCGCCATGGCGCGCATGGCGTTCACGATCTGCGTGATCGGCTGGTTGTTGGCGAACGCCTGCATCCAGCCGGGCATCGTCTGGGTCGGCACGAACGCGGAGCTGACGAAGGTGAGCGGGAACACCCAGATCAGACCGAACGCCTGCACCGACTCCTCGTCTTTGATGGCCAGCCCGATGAACGCCGACACGCAACAGGTCGCGAGGCCCATCAGCAATGCGAGCGCGAGCATCGCGACCGCGCCGGCGACGCCGTTCTCGAACCGGAAACCGACCCCGTAGCCGACGCCAATGATGATCAGCAACGTCACCAGCAGCCGGATGACGTCCGCGCCGAGCCTGCCGAGCAGCACCGCGCTTCGTGCGATCGGCATCGCCCGAAGCCGGTCGAGCACACCTGACTTGGTCTCCATCGCCAGCGAGATGGCGGTGCCGAATGAGGTGAACGCGGCCGTCTGGCCGATGATCCCCGGCAGCAGGTAGTCGACGTAGTTGACGTTGCCGGTGGCGATCGCGCCGCCGAACACGTACCGGAACAGCAGCGTGAACATCACCGGCTGTACGACGGTGAACACGATGAACGCCGGCACCTTGAACCAGATCTTGAGGTTCCGTTTCGCCATCGTCAGCGCGTCGAACGCCGACCAGCCGAGCTGCCGTCCCAAGCTGACGTCACTCACCGTTGTCCTCCTGCGCCTCGCCGTCGGCCTCCGCCCGGTGCCCGGTCAGGGCGAGGAAGACGTCGTCCAGTGACGGGCGGCGGACGGCCAGCCCGGTGACCTTGATGCGCTTCGCGTCCAGCTGCCGGACGACCTCGAGCAACACCGCTGAGCCGTGGCGGCCGGCGCGCACCGTGACGTCGCCCTTCTGCTTGTCCGCCACCGGGTCGCCGTCGCCGCATCCGGTCACCGCCCGCACCGCCGCCGTGAGCTTGCGGGGGTCGGTGACGGTGAACTCCACGACGTCACCGCCGATGGTGTCCTTCAGGTCGTCGGCGGTGCCTTCGGCGATGACGTGGCCTCGGTCGAAGACCACGATGTTGTCGGCGAGCTCGTCGGCCTCTTCCAGGTACTGCGTGGTCAGCAACAGGGTGGTGCCGGCCGCGACGAGGTCTCTGATCACCTGCCACATGTCCGAGCGGGCTCGGGGGTCGAGGCCGGTGGTCGGCTCGTCGAGGAAGAGCACCTGCGGCCGGGCGACGAGCGAGGCCGCGAGGTCGAGCCGGCGCATCATCCCGCCGGAGTAGGTCTTGGCGCGGCGCTCCTTGGCATCGGCGAGCCCGAAGCTCTCGAGCAGCTCGGTGGCGCGGTCACGCGCCGCCTTCGGGCTCAGGTGGTAGAGCCGGCCGATCAGCTCGAGGTTCTCGCGGCCGCTGAACTCCTCGACGATCGCGGCCGACTGACCGGCGAGTCCGATCGAGCGCCGGACGCCGGCCGGGTCGGCGACCACGTCCCGGCCGTCGACGATCGCTCTGCCGGAATCGGGCTCCAGCAGTGTCGTGAGGATCTTGACCGCCGTGGTCTTCCCGGCACCGTTCGGGCCGAGGACGCCGAGCACGCTGCCCCGCGGTACGACGAGGTCGATGCCGTCGAGTGCCTTCACCTTGCCGAAGTACTTGCGTACTCCCTCGACGATGACCGCGTTGTCGCTTTCTGCCGTCTTCTTCGCGCGAGCCACGAGGCAAGACCTTATCCAGGCGAGGTGACGCCGATCTGCGCGATATTCGCGCCGCGAAGCGACGCGTCGAGGACCTCGATCGTGTGAGCCAGCGCGATCTGCGCGCCGCCTCGTTTCATCGCGCTGTCGATCTGCATCAGGCATCCGGGGTTCGCCGTCACGAGCAGCGCCGCCCCGGTGGCGCGCACGTTCGCGGCTTTGCGGTCGCCCAGCGCTCGCGCCGGCTCCGGGTTGACCAGGTTGTAGATCCCTGCCGATCCGCAGCAGATGTCGCCCTCGGCGATCTCGCGCAGCTCGAGGCCCGGGATCCCGCGCAACAGCTCCCTGGGCTGCGACCGCACCCGCTGGGCGTGCGAGAGATGACAGGCATCGTGGTAGGCGGCGACGACCGGCAGCGGGTGCCGGGTGGCGACCGGCCCGAGCTCGACGAGCAGCTCGGCCACGTCGCGGCACGAGGCGGAGAAACGAGCTGCGCGCTGCGCCCAACCCGGATCGTCGGCGAGCAACCGTCCGTAGTCCTTCATCGACGACCCGCAGCCGGCGGAGTTGATCACAACCGCGTCGACCCCCGCCGCCTCGAACGCCACGATGATCGCCTTGGCTCGGGCGAGCGCTTCGGGCTCCCGCCCGGCATGCACCGACAGCGCACCGCAGCACTGCTGGTCCTGCGGTACGACGACCTCGCAGCCTTCTGCTGCAAGGACGCGCACCGTCGCCGCGTTGACGCCGGGGAAGAACTCGCGTTGCACGCAACCCAGGAGCAGCCCGACGCGCATCCGGCGCTCCCCCACGGCCGGCGTCACCGCAGCGATCGGCTCGCGGCGACCGAGTGGCGGGACCAGTCCCGCCATCGTCCCGAGGGTCCCGGTCATCCGGTTGCGGACGAGTCGCTGCGCGCCGCTCGCCTGATAGGCCCGCAACGCCGGCCGAATCCGCCGCAGCCGGTTGGGGTACGGAAACAGCGAGAAGATCATGCGGCGAAGCAACCGGTCGCCGAAGCCGCGAGTCCCGCAACCCTCGACCTCCGCCCGCGTCGCCTCGATCAGCGCGTCGTACTGCACGCCCGACGGGCACGCCGTCACACACGCCATGCACCCGAGGCAGGCGTCGAAGTGGCCGGTCGTGGTGGCGTCGAGTGGCGCGCCGTCGAGGACGTTCTTCATCAAGTAGATCCGGCCGCGCGGTGAGTCCATCTCCTCACCCCACAGCAGGTACGTCGGGCAGCTGGGCAGGCAGAACCCGCAGTGCACGCAGTCGGAGATCAGCTCGCGCTGGAGCTGCTCGTCGGTCACGGCGCCACCACGAAACGACCGGGTCCCATTCGCCCGCCGGGATCGAACTGATCCTTGATCCGCTGCATCACGGCAAGCCCACGAACCGGGCCCCACACATCCAGGTCCCGGCGTACCTCCTCGGGTGCGCTGGCAACGACGACCTGCCCGTCGAGCTCCGCAATGGCTGTCCGCAGCGTCGACAGGGCCGCGGCGGGCAGGTCGTCGACGGCCACCTCGATGACGCCCGATCCGACGTGGGCCCGCAGCCTGCCGCCGTCGAGCGATGACGCGACGGCGGTGAGCGCCTCACGCAGCTTGCCGATCCGATGGGTGACCTTCAGCCCGATCCCTCCCGTCGGCCATGCCCGGGCCCCGAACGACGACGGCGGCGACGCGACGACGTTCCCGCCGACGGCTGTCATCGCCAGGTCCGCCTGCTCGACGACGGCGGACTCGATCGACTCGAAGACCGTCGTCAGTGTCGTCCCGTCCCACTCTGCCGCAACCGGTTCGACGCCCGTCGCGCGCAGCGTCTCGAAGCAGTCGTACGGATCGTCCGTTGCGGTCGCGAGCAGCCGGCGAGCGATCGGACGGGGGTGCAGCCGGAAGGTGCAGGCAGCGATGACGCCGAGGGTGCCGAACGAGCCGGTGAACAGCCGCCCGAGGTCGTAACCGGCGACGTTCTTCACCACCTTCCCGCCGGACTTGGCGACCGTCCCGTCGGCCAGCACGACCGTGATGCCGATCAGCAGGTCGCGTGGCGTTCCGTAGCGCAGCCGGCGAGGGCCGCTCGCCGCGGTCGCGACGATCCCACCGATCGTCGCCCCGGGCTCGGGCGGATCGAGTGCAAGCCACTGGCCCGCGTCGGCGACGGCGCGCTGTACGTCGGCGAGCAACGCGCCCGCCTCGACGGTGACAACCAGGTCGCCGGCGGCGTGCTCGACGATCCGGTCGATGCCACGCATGCCGATCGTGACGTCGGGCGGATCGCCCGCGCCGCCCCACAGCTCCTTCGACCCGGCGCCGCGCACCGAGACCGTCCGGCCGTCCGCCTCAGTCGCCGCGAGCATCTCCGCGAGCCGCTCGACCGACCCGGGCCGGACCAACTCAGGCCGCTGCGTCACTCAGAACACCTCGGCGACGCCGGCTTCGGCGAGCGGATGTGCTCCGCTACGCCGGCCCGGTCGCTCACCGCACAGCCGAGGGGTCGGGAACACCTTGCCGGGGTTCGCGATGCCCGCCGGGTCGAACGCACAGCGGACCAGCTGCATGACGTCGAGATCGATCGCGGAGAACATCTTTCCCATGTGCACGACCTTGTCGTGCCCGACGCCGTGCTCGCCGGTGATCGACCCGCCATGCTCGAGACAGAGCTCGATGATGCGGTTGGACACCCCCTCGGCGCGCTCCGTCTCACCCTTCGCCTCGTCGAAGAGCACCAGCGGGTGAAGGTTGCCGTCACCTGCATGGAACACGTTGGCGACTCGCAGGCCGGCCTGGTCCGCAACGTCGTCGATCGCACGGAGCACCTCGGCAAGAGCGGTCCGCGGGATGACACCGTCCTGGACGATGTAGTCCGGGCTGATCCGTCCAACCGCGGCGAAGGCGGACTTCCGTCCCTTCCAGATCAGGTCACGCTCGACGGCGTCAGACGCGATCCGCAGCGAGAAGGCAGCGGCCGCCCGGCACAGCCGCTGCACCTCCTCGAGCTGCGCGGCGACCTCGCACACCGGGCCGTCGAGCTCCACGATCAGCACGGCGCCGGCACCCGCGGGGTAGTTCGGATGCACCGCTGCCTCGGCCGCCTCGATGGCCAGCGCATCCATCAGCTCCACCGCAGCGGGCAGGACGCCCGCCGCGATGATCGCCGTGACCGCATCGCCGGCGTCCTCGATGGAGTGGAAGGCGGCGAGCACGGTCTGGACCGCCTGCGGCGTCCGAAGCAGCCGTACCGTCGCCTCGGTCACGACGCCGAGCGTGCCCTCGCTGCCCACCACCGCGCCGATCACGTCGTAGCCGACCGGGTCCGGAGCACGACCGCCGAAGCGCTCGAGCGACCCGTCCGGCATGACCATCTCGATCCCGGTCACGTGATGTGCGGTGAAGCCGTACTTCAGGCAGTGGGCGCCGCCCGAGTTCTCCGCAACGTTGCCGCCGATCGTGCAGACCTGCTGGCTCGACGGGTCCGGTGCGTAGTAGCGACCGAAGGGCCGGGCCGCCGTCGACAGATGCGCGTTGATCACGCCGGGCTCGACCACTGCGCGCTCGTCGGCGGCGTCGACGTCGACGATGCGGTTGAGCCGTGACGTCACGACCAGCACGCCGTCGGTACGCGGCAACGCCCCTCCTGACAGGCCGGTCCCTGATCCGCGGGCGACGAACGGGACGCCGAGCGCGGCGCAGCGACTGACCACGAAGGCGACGTCAGCCGCGGACTCCGCCAGCACCACGAGGCCCGGGGTGCTGCGGTAGGAGGACAGCCCGTCGCACTCGTAGGTCCGAAGCTGCGCAGGTTCGGTGACGATCTGCGCCGGCTTCAGCCGCGAGCGGCAGTCAGACGTGAGCTCCGCCAGCCCGCTCATAGCGCTGACGTTAGTCCCGCGTGGTTCAGTCGAGGAGGTCGTACGCCGGCAGCGTCAGGAAGTCGACGAAGTCGTCGGCGAGTGCGACCTGCTCGAAGACCCGGCGCGCGTCCTCCCACTTGCCCTTCGCGTAGGCGTCGTCACCGACCTCGTTGTTGATCTCGGCCATGACGTCGTCGGCAACCGATCGCACCAGGTCGGACGTGACCTGCTCCCCGGTGTCGGCGAGCTTCACGTCGTTGTGGACCCACTGCCACACCTGCGACCGCGAGATCTCCGCCGTGGCCGCGTCCTCCATGAGGTTGTGGATCGCCGCCGCGCCGACCCCGCGCAGCCAGGACTCGATGTAGCGGATGCCGACGTCGACATTGGTACGCAGGCCTGCCGCCGTTCGCTCGCCGGGGGTCTTGTCCGCAGCCAGGATGTCGGCGGCGGTCACGTTGACCTCGGGACGCAGCTTGTCGATCTGGTTCGGCTTGTCGCCGAGCACCGCGTCGAACTCCGCCATCGCAGTGGGGACGAGATCCGGGTGGGCGACCCAGGTGCCGTCGAAGCCGTCGTTGGCCTCGCGCTTCTTGTCCGCGGCCACCTTCTCCAACGCCACCCGGTTGATCTCCGGGTCCTTGCGGCTCGGGATGAACGC